>DATMPQ010000039.1:0-6346 GCA_035567015.1 Chthoniobacterales bacterium
CCGGCGAATGCCTTCGTCTCGGGCTAGCCGACGAAGTTCGTTATTCGATCCTGCCGATCTTGATTGGCGATGGGATAGCGTTCTTCGAGAAGCTCGACAGAGACATCGCTCTCCATCTGGCGGAGGTCAAAGCCTACAAAAGCGGCATGGTGGAGCTTCGTTACGAGGTGCGAGGAGATCGCGGCGAGTCACGGAACGCCGCCACCTGACCAGGCGATGGAGCGAACCGCTACCCGGCAAGAAAATTACAAAGGTGAAATTAGAAAGTAGAAAACTGAAAAATGAGCTCGCTCTCGGTAGCGGTCGCTCATCTTGTTCTCGTTGGGTTGCTCAACTCAACCAACCGCGTAGCGGTTCCAGATAGTAGCCAGGGTAAGCGACCGAAGATCGCGCCACCCCTGGATCACGTCAGACAAGATTTCCGCGCCCTGAAGGAGCGCAATATTCTGTCGCCCGCTTCGCGGACTCTGCTTATTAGAGATGTGATCCCCCGGTTACGCTCGCTGCACTCCCTCACCCAAGGCAACATTCGGACGCCGCTCCGCGACTGGTTGACGCGAACATCCATGACTCTATGTTGGTTCAGCGTTATTGATGTCATTCAAAGGAGAACTCTTCATGAGACGAGCACTCTTTGTGGCTGTCCTGGTCCTTACGGTAGCCCCTATGGGCGTAGGGCAAAACCAGAGCGCGGGCAGTCACAGAACAAGTGTCGAGGAGGCCATCAGGAAACTGGATAACGAACGCATTCAAGCACAGATTCATGCTGATGCGACGGCCCTTGATCGCATCTACGCTGCTGATTTCATAGGCGTAGGGCCAAGTGGCAGAGTGAGAACCAAGCCGCAGGTGATTTTAGATTTCACGTCAGGTGATTTGAAATTTCAATCTATCACTACCGATGACGTTCAAGTGCGCGTCTATGGAAACACGGCTGTGGAGACTGGCCGCTCAACAATGAATGGGCAAGACAAAGGCCAAACTGTTCCCCGTGACACTCGCTTTACCAGGGTGTGGGTAAAGCAGCAAGGGCGCTGGCGGTTGGTTGCCAACCATTACTCGTCCCAGACTACTCGCCAATAAGCAGTCACACCAAATTCCGAACCATTCGTTGGAGCCAACCCGGCACTTTGTTGTAAGCCCTTTATTTATGCGCACGCCAATTCTCAAAGTGCTGGGTGGCTCAGCTCCGTCTCGTTAGGTTTATGGAGGGAGTTGAAGAGATAGAGGTCCGTCCGTTTTCAAGCCGTGAAGAATACGTGCTGATGCTGGATTACTTTTATAAAGCCGATGATCCATTTTTGCGCGGGATGGGCGTAGATCGCTTGAAACTCCCTGAACGAGACAAGTGGCTTGATGCTCTTTTAGCCGACCATGAGAAACCAGACAGGGAAAGGGACCGGTTTTACCTAGTTTGGATATTTCGAGGACGGCGTGTTGGACACTCAAGTATCAATAAAATCGTCCTTGGCACCGAGGCCTTTATACATTTACATCTGTGGAAATCACAATTGAGACGAGCAGGTCTAGGGACCGAATTTGTGCGGAGATCGGCCAACTTTTACTTCGAACGATTCAATCTAAAAAAACTCGTTTGTGAACCTTGGGCAGACAATCTTGCTCCCAATCGCGTGTTAGAGAAACTCGGATTCGCCTTCGTTAGGAGGTATAGGACGACTCCCGGTGTCATTGCCTACGAGCAAGATGTGAATCGCTATGAGCTGAAAAGACGTAACCAAGCGCTCCAGCCAACTGCTGACCGTTTAGAAAATTACAAAGGTGAAATTAGAAAGTAGAAAGGACCTGAGAAAGCTCGCTGCCGCCAGCGGTAGCCGAGCTTGATCTCGTTAGGCGTCTAAGAGCGTCATCACCGAAATGAAAGCACAGAATAATTGGCCCGGAGACCGCACGAACCTTCCGTGCCGCAAGTATCCAGCTTTGTGCATTGTTCTATTTATCTTCATGTTCGCGCCTGCGATCGCGGCAGAGATTGTTCTGGGGCGCTTGCTGACCCATCTCATCCCGCGACCCGGATTCCTGGCCGTATTGTGCGTCGCGCCAGGGATGATTGCCTTACTCATCTTTGGCATGCTTGTTGGAGGGATTATCTGGCTTGTAGTTATGAAGCCCTTCATTAAAAGGGATGTTCTAGCCGAACTGTTTCTCGGCGGCCCACGCGTCCCCGTCTTCTCCACGCTTTGTTCGAAGATCTTTGATTGGACTTATGGGAAGAGTTCGCCGGGAGCGGAACTATGAGTGCTGCTTTAACTAGGCTCGTACTCCTATCCGGATTTACCCGCGAATGCTGCGAATCTACGCAAGTGGTGCTCGCGTCCATTCGCGTGATTTGTGGGCATTTGTTTTCTTCGCGAACGCTCACGCTTACTTCGGGGCGCAGTTTATTTTTCGCCGGGTTGAGCAGCGTGCTTTTCCTTTTCTTTCCAGAGATGGAATGTGTAGGTGAAAACGATGTAGCCGAGCACGCGATGCGGGCTGTCGTTGGTGACGTAGATGGCGGGATTGACCTGCAAATCTCTTGTCAGATTGCACGTGACACCAATCGTGGATGAGTTGCCCGAGCCGCTCTGGAAATCGACCTGCGCGCGCCAGGTCTTATTGAAATCGTAGGCATAACCGAGGATCGCTTCATTGCGATAATCGACATGGGTCACGCCGGCAATCAGCTTGTTATGCTCGGTGTAATAGCCGGCTTCGATGAATGGCTGAGGATCGACATGACTATGCGGCGACCAGTTCACAAAGCCGACGGAGAGCAAATACGGCTCGCGTTGAAGCAGTGCCAACTCCGTGCTAAAGATCAGCTCGTTCGGCTTGAAGCCTTTGAACACGGCAACCTCTGCCCACTTGGTTAATCCCAATTCACTTTGAATTTCGTAGGGATTCCCGATGTGCTCGCTCTGTGCCTGGAAGCTCAGCGAAAAATCGCCTGCCTCTTGAAGGTCCGGGGTCACGATTTGGTTCAACCCTTTGGTGGTCGCGAAGGAAGCGTGCGCGGCCGCGAGAATCGCGGCCGCGGCTAGAACGTGAGAAGCGAGCAAATGCCGGAGTTGCATGGGGCTGAGTCGTTGAATCGATGAACCGTTAAAACGTTAAAGCGTAAACTGGCCTCCGCTTCAGCGTATCATCGATTCACGATTCACGATTCACGATTCACGATTCACGATTCACGAATTACGAACCACGATTCGAACGATTCATTAAAACTGCGCGCCCGGCCTCCGGCTCCGTAGAGCCTGGTGTGGGCGAATATCGACAACAAATCCGATCCAAGCGGCCGGTGGTTCGTGACCTGCTTTGTTGACGCGGTTGGAAGCGCTTGTTTATTTCCGCCTGCCGATGCAATTGAAGCTTTACAGCCGTGAATGGTGCTCGTGGTGCATTGATGCGAAAGATTTTCTCGCACGACACGGCTACAAATTCATCGAGGTCGATGTCGGCAAAGATCGACAAGCGTATGCGGAGATGACCGAGCTATCGGACCAAACCTATGTGCCGACGTTCGTAGCCGGGGATAAGGTGCTGGCGAATTTTGATACCGATCAGCTTCAAAAATTTCTGAACGAGCACCAGATCAACCCGTAATGCTCTTTGGCCTTTTTCTCACGCTCGGCGTGGCGGCGCTCAGCGTCGCCCTGCGGAGTTTCCAAACCTCTTTTTCGCAGAAGGCCGGAGCGCTCGGGATTCTCGTCTCTTCGTTTCTCGCTGTTTATTTCATCACCGGCAGCTGGGTGCTCGGCGCCATCGCCGCGGTCAGTTGGCTCTTCTTGCCGTGGCTGGAAATTCTCACTCGCATCCGCGCCCTCCGGTTGCCGAAGGAAAAACAGCTTCGGCCGAAAAGTCCGCCCTCCTCGGATATTTTTCCGACCCTCAACGAGATCACGCGCGAGATCGAGAACGAGGGGTTCGTGCACGTGAACGACGCCGGTTGGGACTGGGAAGATTACCGGCAATTCTTTCGTTTGTTTTACAAGGACGAGGACCATGCCCAGGCCACGATCTGCCTGAACGAGCAGCACGATCTCTCATTTTATTATCTGCGAATTTCGTCGCGTGCAAAGGGCGGCACGATATGGACCACTTGGAATTATCCGCTTTCCTACGGCTTAAAGCTCACTCCGCAATTCCGAATCAATCGGGGGCGTCCCGACCAATCTTTCTGGCAGCTTTACCAAAGCCACCGCGAGTTTCTCCGCCGAAACAGTGTGGACGTGGGCGGAATCGATGCGCTGGATGAAGAACGCATCCAGAAAGAGATGGAAAACGATCTACGCAATCAAATCGCCCATAACATCGACAAGGGCGTGCTCAAGCCGACCGGGGCGGGGGACGTAAAATATTCTTGGCGCGGGATGATTTATCTCTGGTGCCAGTTCCTCTTGGATCTGGTGAGGCTGTAGGGCGTCTCTGTGAGGCGCCGGCGCAGAATCGGCGGCTGACACAGGCGCCGTACAATTGCAACGTGTTGATCTTGTGCGCGCTCACACTTTCATGATCTCGGCTTCTTTGTGGGCGAGATGTTCGTCGATCGATTTCACAAAACGGTCGGTCAATTTCTGAACCTCTTGTTCAAGATCGTGCCAACCGTCTTCGCTTAGCTCGCCCGAGGCTTTTAGTTTCTTCGCTTCATCGAGCGCGGTGCGCCGGTTGCCCCGCACGCGCACCCGCGCTTCCTCGGCCATTTTGCCTAACGAGCGAGCAAGGTCTTTGCGGCGCTCTTCGGAAAGTTCTGGAATGGGAAGCCGAATAATTTTTCCATCCACATTCGGCGTGATACCGATCTTCGATTCCTTGAGCGCTCTCTCAATATCTTGCACCGTGCCGGCATCGAACGGTTGCACTACGAGCAGGCGCGGCTCGGGCGTGGTGATGAGCGCGAGCTGTTTCAACTTCATGGTCGATCCATAGGCCTGAACATCGACATTCTCCACCAGCCCAGGTGACGCTTTGCCGGTGCGCACGGCGGCGAATTCGTGCACCATGTAGTCGAGATTTTTTTCCATCGACATCTCAGCTTCGAGAATAATGTCGTCTCTGCTCATGCAATTGAAATTTCGCGTTAGCCCCGTCTAATCGCAAACCAGCGTCCCGACTTTTCGGCCGAGCACGGCATCACGAATGTTGCTTGGTTTGTTCATATCGAATACCACGATCGGGATTTTGTTGTCCATGCAAAGGCTGAAAGCGGTCGAATCCATGATCTGGAGACGTTTCGTGAGCGCCTCGGCGAAAGTGATCTGCTCGTAGCGTTGCGCGTTTGCGTCGGCATTTGGATCGCGATCGTAAATGCCATCCACTTTCGTCGCTTTCAGGATGACGTCGGCGCCAATCTCACTCGCGCGCAGGGCCGCGGTCGTGTCAGTCGAAAAATACGGATTACCGGTGCCGGCGGCAAAAATGACGATGCGGCCGAGTTCGAGGTGCCGGATAGCCCGGCCCAGGATGAACGGCTCGGCCACGTTTTTCATCTCGATCGCCGTTTGCACGCGTGTTTCGACGCCCATCTGGGCGAGCGTGCTGCGCAAGGCCAAAGCGTTGATCACGGTGGCGAGCATGCCCATGTAATCCGCCGTCGTGCGGTCCATTCCGCGATGGGCAGCGGATGATCCGCGCCAGATGTTTCCCCCGCCAATTACTACGGAGGTTTGTACGCCAAGATCGTGCACGTCTTTGATCCGTGTTGCAATTTCGCGGACAATCGGCGGGGAAATATTGTCGCGCCCGCCGCGTTCTTGCAGTGCCTCGCCGCTCAATTTCAGCACGATGCGCTTATAAGCGGGCGCTTCCGTTTTCATGGTCCCCAATGATCAAACAGAAGATGTCGATCTTGGAAAGCAAAATGGTGGATCGATGCGGGGTGGATCAAGCAGTCCCTTACTCGATGCTAAAATTAGGCGGCAAAGTCGCGATTATTTAACATCACCCGCGGAGCGACCGATCCACCTTTAACCCGCGCAACAATTCTTCCGCGCTCATTCGTCTTTTGCTTTCGAGTTGGACTTCGTCCAGAGACAACGCGCCTGTGCCGGCCACGATGATTAATTCCTTTTCGCCGCCTAAAATTTCTCCCGGCGCACCACTAAGATCGACAATCGCTGCGGAAAATATTTTCAATGTACGCAGCTCATTCGCCTTCGTTGTGATTCTCATGAATGCGCCAGGCCATGGATTGAACGCGCGAATCTTGCGCTCGATTGTTTCCGCCGGCTCCGACCAATCGATTCTACCGGCTTCCCGATTCAATTTCGGTGCGTATGTGGCGAGTGCGTTCTCTTGTGGGATGCGCGGCGCGCTTCCGCTTGCGAGCATTCGCAAAGATTCGAGCAAC
>DATMPQ010000040.1:0-3934 GCA_035567015.1 Chthoniobacterales bacterium
GGGAGTTGAACCAATCCCTGATGTTTCCCTCTTCGATCTTCGCAACCGCTTTTCACAAATTTCCCTATGTGCGCAAAAGCGCAGCGGAACTTCCCACCATTTTAACCTATAGAGATGCTTTTGGGAAAAAAAATCAAAAAATACTATACTTTTCCGGGCAACTTAGATATGAACTTCATCTTAACGCCCCGCAAAATTGGAGGAATCAGGACAATGTTTAAGATAATCGCGAGTTATTTCATGCTCCCATTGCTTTTGCTTTTGAGCAATAGTTCTGGAAATCCGGTAGCACAGCTGCAAAAGAAAAACCCGGATCAACCGACCGGAACTCTTGAAAAGATGATCGTCGCGAGCGGAAGCGCCGCGATGGATCTCGATTTGAACCGGCTCAATGGAATCAGCTCCGCGACGAAACTGGACACGGTGCGTTTCGACGTGAGACCCAATTCTTTTTTCACGATTCTGGTATTTAATAATGTACTGCGTGGTCCCACGCTCGGCTCGATGGGGCTCATACCGGAAAACTCCGCGACTCTGCCTGCACCGTTGAAGGCGTCCTCCAACCAACTCGTCATCGAGAAAATCCCTTCGAATGACCCTTATGACATCGTAGTTCGGGATGGGAAAACGGGATTTGTCTTTTTCAATATTGAAGGAAATCTCTACGATTACGATGCTGCCGCGCATTTGCTCAGCATCAAAGACGGAAGGCTTCTGATTTCAGAAGAGTTTGCAAATAAGCTTGGGCGTCCTTCGCAAGCCGGCTCGATTGTGGGAAGAATTTCTACTGCGACGACCATGTATCCGATCGAAATCAAGACGGTTGTCAACGGCGCGGTCCAATCGGCGATGCTACCGCCTCTTCGAAGTGGGGCTCAGAGTCCGGAATCTGTCCACGGGCCAGATATCATCGTAGGTGATCTGCCCGACTTAGCACAATTTGGAAGTGCTGGAACCCAGGTCGGTTTGGGGGTGGGGACGACCTCCTGCAATAACGGCGACCAGCCGGTCGATTGGTTTCAGTTGCCAAATACCGACCATCCTGTCATTCCGCAAAATTTATATCGAATGAGTGGCGGCACCAATAATAACGACCGCTTTGAACAAATTGGCCAATCCTGGATGAAGCATGCGTTCTTTGCTTTGGAAGACGACCAGTGCGCCTTTGGTTGCAACCTCAATAATTGCAACCAGGGCGCGCAGCTATGCGTGGGGTGCTCTGATACTTACGACTCGAGTTTAAATGCAAGTCAAGACGGATTGGGTTCGCGCGCCTGGGTGAATCCTTTCACCGGAGTCTTTCCATTGAGCGCAAACAACCACTCTGGCCACGTTCACACAGGGACGTCGCATAGGATTCTCGTCGAAGGTAACGACCTGAACACGACGATGAATTCGGGCGCGACGTATTACGCCGAATCTCAATACATAGCTCCGTCTGAGTACACCTGGTGCCAGGCTCACCCTGGGGAGTGCAACATGTACAACAACGCCTCCTACCGTCAGTTCAGTGTCACCGGGACAACGAATTTCACCTTTTCGGCGGTTGGAGCCACCGTGCGAATGAGCCCTGCCATCAATGCTTGGACTGGAGCGACCATTAACAGGATCGAGCCCGTTCCAGGAGTCGATGGCTTTGGGCTTCTTGGCTTCAAAGTGACGAACCCAAGCGCTGGAGTCTGGCATTACGAATACGCCATCTATAATCAGAATCTTGATCGTGGGATTCAATCGTTCAGTGTGCCTCTGGGATGCGGGATCACGGTGAGCAATCTAGGGTTTCATGCTCCGGAGAATTCTCCTGGATTTGCAAACGACGGGACTCTGAACAGCGCGGGATATAGCAATGCGGCATGGACTTCGAGTCAAACCTGCCAGGCTCTGAGCTGGAGCTCGGAGATCTTTGCGCAAAACCAAAACGCGAACGCCATTCGCTTCGGGACTTTGTATAATTTCCGTTTCGATTCTAACAGTCCGCCGCAGGCTACGAATGCGACGATCGGCTTCTTCAAGACGGGAGCGCCAATCACTGTTGCCATCCAAGGCCCTTCCCCGAGTACCTGTGTCCCTGTGCAACTCACGGACGCGGTTTCGCGCAAGACACATGGAGCTGCGGGAACCTTCGATGTTGAGTTGCCGCTCACTGGCAGCGTGGGAATCGAATGCCGCAGCGGCGGGGCGGGCGGTAATCATACCTTCGTCTTTACCTTCACTAACAACGTCGTAAGCGGCAACGCGACCGTCACCTCAGGTGTGGGCAATGTATCGGGAAGTCCAACCTTCAGCGGCAACACGATGACGGTGAACTTAACGGGTGTCTCCGATGTGCAACAGATCACGGTCACTTTGAGTAACGTGACCGACTGCTTCGGCTCGGTTCTGCCCGATACGATGGTAAGCGCGGGCATGCTCATCGGTGATACCACGGCGAGTAGAACGGTAAATGCTTCCGATGTCGCGCAAGTTAAAGGGCAAGTCGGCGTGCCCGTTTCGACCAGCAACTTCCGTGAGGATTTGACCGTCAATGGATCGATCAACGCTTCGGACGTTGGTTTAGTCAAAGCGAACGTCGGCCACTCGCTGCCATAGCGCACGGCCAAAGAGAACGGTAGAGCCTAGCTCACTTTGCGCCCCCTGGCGATGGGACCAAGGCCCCGAGTGCCAAGCCGACGATCGAAGGCGGCTTGCGTGCTGTTAAAAATGTCGGCAGAGCCTAGTACGGTTTTAGCATCGCCCCCGAAAGCGTTCGGGGCCGATCCACCTTTCCTGGATTGGCGTTGGGCGTTCGACGTTCGCTGTTGATGCTTTCTGTAGAGGCAGCCGTGACGGCTGCAATTAAAAGAGTCCGCAGACGACACGCCTGCCGCTACAGTGACCGAGCATGAGCACTACACCGTTTCACATCATGACAACCGACCACACCGGTTTCACGGTTGCGAATATCGAGCGGTCTCTGGTGTTTTGGCGGGATGCCCTCGGGTTCGAGTTTTCGCATCGGGCGCATCATAAAGGTGATCTTGCCAGTGAAGTTACCGGAGTGCCCGGCGCTGAGATCTCGATCGCCGTTCTCAAGGGCTACGGACACAAGATCGAATTGCTCGAGTATCACGCGCCACCGGACCGGAAGCGCGCCAGTCTCAGACCGTGCGATGTTGGATCGGTCCACGTTGCGCTTTTGGTAGATAATCTCGACGCTGTCCTGAGCGCGATTGCAGGGTCGGGTTGGAAAACGGCTGGCAAGCCACAAACGCTCAAATCAGGACCGAACGCCGGGAAGCGCGTTATCTACGTTCGCGATCCCGATGGAACAACAATCGAGTTCATGCAGCCGCCGCTTCAAAGCAGTTGATAGTTGAATGTTGAGAGTTCCAACGTTCGGCAGCTGACCTCTGAATTGAGCGTTGGACGTTGAGCGTTGAGCGTTGGACGTTTGCTGCTGATTCATGAGAATGACTTTCTCCGCTGACGAAGACTTCGCGCGTCAATTGGACGCCGAGGATCCACTCCGTCATTTCCGGGAAAGATTTTATCTCCCACTCGGCGCGGACGGCAAGCCTTTCATCTACCTGGCTGGGAATTCCCTCGGGCCGATGCCGAAAGCGGCGAGACAAATCGTCGATCAAGAGCTGGACGATTGGGCGAAGCTTGGCGTGGACGCGCATCTCGAAGCGAAGACGCCCTGGTACACTTATCACGAGCCGTTGCGCGAACCGATGGCGCGAATGGTCGGCGCCAAGCCGGTGGAAGTAATCTGCATGAACAGTCTGACGGTGAACCTTCACCTGATGATGGCAACGTCTTATCGGCCGACGAAATCGCGATTCAAAATCCTAATGGAAGACCCCGCGTTTCCATCCGACACCTACGCCATCAAAACCCAAATTCGTCACCACGGGCTCGATCCTAAGGATGCGCTCGTGCTCGCGAGCCCGCG
>DATMPQ010000041.1:0-2662 GCA_035567015.1 Chthoniobacterales bacterium
AAGCTGATCAAGTCGGTCGGAGCGGGCAATCGCCATCAGACTCTGCTCGGCGTCACCGGGTCAGGCAAAACTTTTACGATCGCGAATGTAATTCGAGAACTCGACCGCCCCACGCTCGTCATTTCCCACAACAAAACCCTCGCGGCACAATTGTATTCTGAGTTCAAACAATTTTTTCCGAGCAATGCGGTCGAATATTTTGTCAGCTACTTCGATTATTATCAGCCGGAAGCTTACATTCCGCGCTCCGACACCTACATCGAGAAGGACTCCTCGATTAATGAAGAAATTGAGCGGCTCCGCCTCGCGGCCACAAGCGCGCTTCTTTCGCGGCGCGACACCATTGTCGTGGCGAGCGTTTCTTGCATCTACGGCATCACCTCGCCGGAAGATTACTTGAACATGCTGCTGACCGTGAAACGTGGCCAGCACATGTCGCGCGAAGCCGTCCTCGGCCGCTTGATCGACATGCTCTACGAGCGCAACGACATGAATTTCTCGCGCGGGAGGTTCCGCGTCCGTGGCGACGTAGTGGAAGTTTATCCCGCCACGGCCGACGAGGAAGCGGTCCGTCTCGAATTTTTTGGCGACGAAATCGACGCGATCACGCGGTTCGATCCCCTCACCGGTCATGCGCACGATTCGTTAGGCGTAATTACATTTTTCCCGGCCAAACAGTTCGTCACGCCCGCGGACAAACTCAATCGCGCCCTGCGCACGATCCGCGAAGAGCTCGAACAGCGCATTGTCGATCTCGAATCGCAGAACAAGCTTCTCGAGGCGCAGCGGCTCCGCATGCGGACCGAGTACGACCTCGAAATGCTTCAGGAAATGGGCTTCTGTAATGGCATCGAAAATTATTCGCGGCATTTGTCCGGTCGCCCGCCGGGATCGAAGCCGTACACAATCATTGATTTTTTTCCGAAAGACTTCCTGGTCGTTGTCGATGAATCGCACGCCACCATTCCGCAAATCGGCGGCATGTATGAAGGCGACAAGTCGCGCAAAACCGTCCTCGTTAATTACGGGTTTCGTCTGCCGAGTGCGCTCGACAATCGGCCGCTGAATTTCGACGAGTTCATGAAACTCACGAATCAGATCATTTACGTAAGCGCAACGCCGGCCGAATTTGAGATTCAAAACAGCATCGTCGGCAACAATAATTATTTCCCGCACAAGCGACAGCGCATCGGCGAAGCGGAATTGGTGCCATTTGTTTTACCTGGGGGAAAACGTTCAACGCTCAACGTCCAACGCTCAACGTCCAATTCAGATGCACAAATCTCCCGCACGGATGAGCTGCCCGAAAAATTCGATGTCCACACGCCCGGCGCACCGCTTGTTATCGAACAGATCATTCGCCCGACCGGGCTTCTCGATCCAAGAATCACCCTTAAACCGCTCAAGAATCAGATCGATGAGACAATTGAGCTTTGCCGGCAGCGCGTCGAAAAACAGGAGCGCGTTCTGGTTACGACGCTAACGAAGCGCACGGCCGAGGATCTGGCCGATTATCTGCGCGACGTCGGATTGAAAGTGCGCTATTTGCACAGCGACATCGACACGATCGAGCGCGTGGAAATTTTGCGCGGATTGCGCGCGGCTGACTTCGATATCCTCGTCGGGATTAATTTGCTCCGCGAAGGTCTCGATCTTCCCGAGGTCTCGCTCGTCTGCATTCTCGATGCCGACAAGGAAGGCTTTCTGCGCAGCCAAACGTCGCTCATCCAAACTGCCGGCCGCGCTGCCCGTCACCTCAATGGCGAAGTGGTTTTATTCGCCGATCAGGTCACGCAAAGCATGGAAGCACTCATATCGATCTCGGAATATCGGCGGGTGAAACAAATGGAATACAACGAAGCGCACGGGATCACGCCGCAAACCGTCCGTCGCGCCGTGCAGGAGAGCCTGCACACGATTCTGCGCGGGCGCGAAATCGAATCGTCCGTCATCCGCGAAGCGGGTGGCGACTTCAACGTCACGGAGCTGCTGCGCGAGCTCGAAGATGAAATGCAGCGCGCTTCTGCCAATTTGGAATTTGAGCGCGCCGCGCTTCTGCGCGACCAAATCATGGAAGTGAAAAGCGGCGCCGGCATTGCCAAAATCGAACCAAAACGCCGGCCGCGGCCGGTAAAATACACGCGCAACTCCGGTCGTCGCCGCTCGCGCGTGTAAGTCTGGGTAGCGCACGCGTCTCGCGTACTGGCGAGCGCGTCCCGCGATCGCGAACTTTTACAAAACTGTTTTGGCGAGACGCCAAAACCAGCACGCGAGACGCGTGCGCTACCCAGGCAAGACGTTCTCGCACGATTTTAGCTCTACAGACGGCGCAATGCGCTTGACGCCGATCTTTCTCTCAGGGTTAACGTTCATGACGATCTCGATCTTGTGCCTTGCCATCGGCAATGCACAAATTAACGAATCGAGCTCGTTGCCCGAGATTGAGTTTTCGCAGTTGAGCCAGCGCGATCCCAACCCGCTTGGAGAAAAAGCCCTGGCCATTCACCCTGAACAATGGAACCACGGCGAGACCGAGCATTTCATCTATCATTTCGTTCACCCATACGTCGCCACGCCCGTTTCGGTCGAGGCGGAGTTTCACTACCGGGTGGTGGCCAAGGAACTGGAGCGCGATCAGCCCGCCACTGACACCAAATCGCAC
>DATMPQ010000042.1:0-2941 GCA_035567015.1 Chthoniobacterales bacterium
ACGGAGCAAATTTCCGGTAGCGGATTCATCACGCCCGTCGAGGTTTCGTTATGAATCAGCGTGACGGTGTCGAACTTGCCGGTGGCTAATTGTCGATCGATCGCTGTGTGATCGATGTGTTTGCCCCAATCGACTTGCAGAGGCTCGGCGTTTTTCCCGCAGCGCTTGGCAACGTCGAACCATTTGTCGGAGAACGCGCCGCACATGCAACACAGGACGCCGTGTCCAACCAGATTTCGAATGGAGGCTTCCATCACGCCCCAGGCTGACGATGTCGAAAGAAAAACTGGTTGCTTGGTCGCAAACAGTTTTTGCAGGTTCGGATGAACTGAGCGGTAAAGGTTTTTGAAGTCTTCTCCGCGATGACTGATCATTGGACGTGAAAACGCGGCCCACGTTTTCTCTGAAACTTCGACCGGCCCGGGCGTGAACAGCTTGTTATGCGGCTGCATTAGGCAAACGTTGAACGTCCAACGCCCAACGTCCAACTTTGAATTTAGAGGATTTGCGCGAGGGCGCGTGCGCTCCCCCGATTTGGAGTCATTTGCAAATGAAGCTGATGTCGCCGCTGCGTTCGAGGCGCGCTTTTCGGACGCGCGCAAGGTCTTCAGCGTGCAACGAAAGCCGCAAATCCTCCTCGAGATCGTGTCTGGTTATGTGGTGGTTGCGCAACTCTCGATGCACCAATTCTCCGTCGCGAATTAGAATTTCGTCCGCGCCTTTGATGAGATTGCCGAAGCCGTGCGAATAGAACGCGATCCATGCGAGCAAGCGGTGGAACGCAACCATCGCAAAACCGCCGCCAATCGTCGGGAGCAAGTCGGATGAGCCGTTGATCGCGCGGGCGAGCACAGAGGCGAGAATCACGAGAAAGACGCTGTCGAAAACGGTGCGGCGTGCGAGCGATCGGCGGGCACTCATTCGCACCATCACAAGCGTGAAAATGAAAACGATGATTCCGCGTAATGAAATTTGCATGAAGGTTAGTGTCTGCGGTTCAGCGCCGAGACCGAGGAACACGCGGACCGGAGTCCAGAATTGTTGCCATGAGTTCATGGCGTGGAGTTAACACCTTCCGAAAGCGGTGGCGCAAGACCGGGCGCGATTCGCGAAACGAACTAATGATGGATGTCCAACTTTGATGGGACAAGAAAAAGTTCGACGCACGAAAAGGGGCAGCTCGATCCGGACAAGATCGAATCCTAGATTCTCGCCAACGAACGCAGGTTTCTCGCCTGGGTGAGGACGAACATCGCGGTGATGACTCTGGGATTCGTCATTGCGCGCTTCAGCGTTTGGATGTGCGAGGTCTCGGCACGAATGAATCCGCAGATACCGGC
Source organism: Chthoniobacterales bacterium (assembly GCA_035567015.1). Lineage (GTDB taxonomy): Bacteria > Verrucomicrobiota > Verrucomicrobiia > Chthoniobacterales > UBA10450 > AV133. The sequence continues at coordinate 1,341 of DATMPQ010000042.1, forward strand.
ACAGCGCCTCGGCATTTCCGCGCCGCTCGGTGAATGCATGATCGGCCTCGGTGCGCTGCTAACGATTTTTGCTGCTTGGCGCTATCACGTCGTTAATCGGGCGATCAAGCGCGGCGAAATCGAGGCCGATCCACGGATGGTTGTCGCCGTTACAGTGGCTATTCTTGTCGCCACGACTGCCGTGATCGCTTACATGATTATTTCCGAAGAACTGGCCTGAGAGAACGAGCGCTCCAACCTAACGAGTTTCGCTGCGCTTGCGCGGGAAAGTTTCGCGTGGCATAAGACGACCCTCGCGCAGCTTGGAATTGCCGCGCGCAAGATCGACAATTGAACATGCCCACAGCCTTTCCTCCTTCCCGCGATGCCGCACTCGAAGCGCGCGTCTTCTGGATAAGATTCAAGAACGAGATCGCTGCCGTGCTTGTGGTCGCACTGCTGGCGATCATTGGCTTTGCCGGTTATCGTTTTTATTCCGATCGGCGGGATTCGGCCGCATCGGCGTTGCTCAGCAGCGCAAAGAGTGCGTCGGATTATCAACAAGTGATCGCCCGTTATCCGAACACGCCGGCCGGCGCGGCAGCTTATCTCTTGCTCGCGGAAGCCCAGCGCACTGAAAAGAAGCTCATCGAAGCCAACGCGACTCTTCAGGTTTTCATCAATAAGAATCCAAATCACGAGCTTGCCACCAGCGCGCGAATGGCGATGGCTGCCAATCTCGAGTCGATGGGGAAAGCCGATGAGGCATTGTCGATGTACCAACGGATCGCCGCGAGTTATCCGAAAAGTTTTAACGCTCCGTTGGCGCTTTATTCGCAGGTGCATCTGTTGAAGGCGAAAAATAAAAGCGAGGAGGCGCGCCGCGTCTGCGAAGCAATTCTTACGCAATATCGCGATAGTTTTTGGGCGAGCGAAGCGGCGCGGGCCTTGCGTTCGCTCAAACCGGCCGGCCCATCCCAGCCGGTTGCGACACCTACGATTCCGCCATTTTTGGCAGCGCCGCCTCCGATGCCGGCAACGCCGGGTCCGAGTAGACCAAAGCCAAAACCGTAGTTGTAGCGGCGCTCTACGAGCGTCGTTTTTGCGTTGGGCACCGAGTCCGACGGTCACAGACCGCCGTTACAGTGAAAGCGTAATGGGACGAACGCCGTGATTAACGTTTCGAGAACTGAAAACGCTTTCGCGCGCCGGGTTGCCCGGATTTCTTTCGCTCTTTCATGCGCGGATCGCGCCGAAGCAATCCATCGGCCTTAAGCGTGCTGCGCAAATTGTTATCCACTTGCAAAAGAGCGCGCGCGATCGCCAGCCGCGCCGCGCCGGCCTGCCCGGTCGCGCCGCCACCCGTGGCGTTGATCGACAAGTCGTAAGCGTTTACCAATTTCGCGGCTTGCAATGGCTGGAGGACCGTGTTCTGCAACGGCGCGGTCGGGAAATAATCTTCGAAGCTGCGACCGTTGATGTCGATCTTGCCGCTGCCCGGCGTCATGCGAATGCGGGCGACGGAGGTTTTGCGGCGTCCGGTGGCGATGAATTCCTGTGATTGCGCCATAAAGAAACTACCGCAGCGAGACCGCGGCCGGTTTTTGCGCGTCGTGCGGATG
>DATMPQ010000043.1:0-2556 GCA_035567015.1 Chthoniobacterales bacterium
ACCACGAGGGGCTCCGTCAACGGACTGGCCGGGACCATTTTCCCCTCGGCGTTCACTTCCAGCCGGCTATGGGTGACGACCGCGCATTCCTTGGCGAATCCTTCCACGTGCTCCGCTTCTTTCGCGAAATAACTCAGCGGAATGAAAAGCGGAAAATACGCGTTGCGATGGCCGGTCGCCCGAAACATCACATCGAGATGTCGTTGCATGTTCTCCCAAATGCCGTAACCCCACGGCCGAATCACCATGCAACCGCGCACATCCGACGGCTCGGCCAACTCAGCCGCCCGCACCACTTGCTGATACCACTCGGGAAAGTCCTCTTCGCGCCGTGGGGTGATCGCGCTCTTCGTGGCAGTGGGATTCGACATCGCGACAGAAATAAAGCGTGTGCCAGGGAAATCGCGAGTAGCGATTGCGCGAATCGATAGTGCATGGCGCAAGAATCGCCCGAGAACGGGACAAATGAGAGATGCCTTCTACAGATCCGAAGCAGCCTTGGCAATTATCTTGCGATTGGGTCGCCAACTTTTGATTGCGCCCCTCGCCACAGTTTTTGTTTCTTGCCGTTCGTTGATCACAAAGGTGTTGTTGTCCCCAAGTTGGGACCACGGGCCGCGTGGCACCTCAGCGAACTCCACAAATTTCCAGTCGGTCACATCGGTTTCTTTCAAGTCCAGATAATCACGGACGGCCGGAGAAACATCGAGACCCGCGCCTCGGTTTAGATTCGGTTTTGGGCGTTCGTTGCCGAAAACGTATTGCCAGTGATCAGTTCGGAACGGTCCGGCATCTTCCCACTGTGCATAAGCTACGCGATCACCCTTGCGAATCGCGATCCAGCGCCCTTTGCAAGTCGAGATTCCCCGGCCTCGATAAGCCTCCTTGAACCACGGAATGACGCGCGGAGCTTCCGGCCGATGACCGTTCATCGTTTTGTCGTTATAGGGAAGCGCGCAGTAAAAAGGATTCTGCCGCGGCGTAAATTTTATCGGTATATAATTGCTTCGATGCGACGGCTTCGGGTCGTCGAATCCACCATAACTGCGCTTCCAATTCTTGTCCCATGAACTCGAGCGGTTCGGGACCGGATTGTTCTCACTCGGTGCCTCACCGATCCAAAAGACTGTTGTGACAATATTTGTCTTCCACGAATAACGTTCCGCCGACTGTCCAAATGCTCTTTTCAAATGCCACGGCGCGAAAGCCGGAGAATCGGACGCACGGTCAGCGGTTTTTCCGTGCTCCGTGTAGGACCCTGCGAAAGCGACACTGCAAACGCTGCCGAAGCACGCATGCGGTCCATAACCCACGCCGGCGTAATTGAAGCTGCGGTTGAAAATGTTCTTGCGGTGCTTCCTTTCCGGCAATCCGTCATCGATGATCAACGCGATTACAATGTCGCGCGCGCTGGTTTTTCCGTAAGCTATGTTTTCGCCCAAGGGCGCGCCCCAAGTGCCGTAGCGATTCATCCGGCTGGCTGGATTGCTGAAATCCTTTTCGCCATGGCCAACTCCATCGCTCGCCTGCTCGGCGCAATGCTCGGCGGCCGTGCGTGACATGCCCGCGGAAAGTTTGAGCGGCGGTTGCGGCTGGGCCGCCCGCAGGAATCGGATCGCTTCATCCACCGCGCCGAGTCCTTCTTTCGTGAAAATCTTGGTGTGGCCGGGCAAAACGAGGAGCCGTCCATGGTATTGCGGGCGCAATTCCGCAAGGTAGCGGGCATAAAGTGACGGGTTCTGGCGCGCGAAGTTCATCTCGCCAATCACGGCCTCGGCGGAGACGCGATCGCGCGTGCCCGAAACTCCATCGGCGCAAGCAATTGAAATGGCAACTAAGATAAGCGAAGCGAGGACAGCGACGCGGGTTATTATAGTAATTATGGTTATCATAAAGCAGCAGCCCGGGTGCCACTTCGATCTCTCGCTGACGCTGCGAAACGCGGTTAGGGCCGCCACCAGACTCGTCGCCTCAGAGGGTTGACACCTCCGTGCATCTCCCGTAGTTTCGCGCCTCTTTCACCCCGTGATGAAAACGTTTTCCGCCAAAGCCAGCGAAGTTCAGCGCAAATGGTGGGTCATAGACGCAAAGAACCAAGTGCTCGGCGCCGTTGCGGTCAAGGCCGCCAAGTTATTGCGCGGGAAAGAGAAAACGATCTTTACCCCGCATGTTGATACCGGCGATTTCGTCGTCGTTATCAACGCTGACAAAGTGCGATTGAGTGGAAAAAAGGAAGAGCAGAAAAGTTACATGAGCTTCTCGGGATATGTGGGCGGTCACAAATCGGAGAACGTTCGGGCCCGTCGCGCGCGGCATCCCGAATTGCTGATCGAGCGGGCCGTGCGCGGGATGATCCCGCACAACCGGCTCGGTCGCGCGGTTTATCGAAAGTTGAAAGTTTACCGAGGCGATTCTCATCCGCACGACGCGCAAAAACCGGCCGCGGTCTCGCTGCGGTAGTTTCTTTATGGCGCAATCACAGGAATTCATCGCCACCGGACGCCGCAAAACCTCCGTCGCCCGCATTCGCATGACGCCGGGCAGCGGCAAGATCGA
>DATMPQ010000044.1:0-4963 GCA_035567015.1 Chthoniobacterales bacterium
ATTTCACGTAGAAATTCCGTTAGACCAGGATAATGCGGATCGAAGTCGATTATGAACAGATCGGGAGCGCTCTTGGCCGCCAGAACGCGCGCTTCCGCGAGCGAACGGGCCACATGAGTCGCGCGATCAGGCGCAAACTTCCTCAGCGCCGAGCCGATGGCGACCGCAAGCGCATCGTACTCTTCGATGAGAAGAACGCTGCGATGCGGTGCGATCCCGGCAGCGGATAGAAGCGAAGAAGGCACGTCGGCAACGAATCAAGAGCACGAAAATAGGAAGAGCGCGTGGCATGTCAAAGCAAAGGAGGCGCAAAATTCGAACCACCGCCTCCGGATCGGGATTCCTTATTCGTAGCGCAATGCCTCAATAGGATCGAGCGCGGCGGCCCGGTAGGCCGGATAGAGGCCGAACCCGATGCCGATCGCCGAACAAACGACCAGCCCGGCAAATGCCCAACCGAAGGGAAAAATCAAGTCAACCTTCAGCCAGGCCGCGAGCAAATCCCCGCCGATCACGCCGAGAATAATCCCGACCACCCCGCCTGCTTCCGAAATAAAAACGGCCTCGGTCAGAAATTGGTGCAGGATGTCGCGACTGCGCGCGCCGATCGATTTGCGCACGCCGATTTCTTTTGTCCGCTCGGTCACGCTTACGAGCATGATGTTCATGATACCGATACCCGCCGCCACCAGAGCGATAAAGCTGATGACAAACGCGCCGATGCGCACCACGCCCGCTATCGAAATGAACGCGCTCTTGAGCGAATCGTTGGAATAGATCTCGAAATCGTTTTCCTGATTCGCGCGCAGCCCGCGTGCGATCCGCATCGCGCCGACTGCTTTGTCGAGCGTGCGACTATAAGTTTCCGTTGAAAAGGCTTGGGTCGCGATGTTGACCGTGCGCTTCGCTTCACCGAAATCCTCGAAGAATCGCGTGATCGGCATAATGCAAAGGTCATCCTGGCTTTGACCAAACGCGGTCCCTTTTTCCGTGAGAACACCGATCACTGTGAAAGTGTGGCCGCTCACTCTGATCACTTTGCCGATCGGAGTTTCATGCGGAAACAAACGCTTCTCGATCATCTTTCCGACGACGATTACGCTGCGCGCAAGGTCGACATCTTCATCGTTTATATTTCGGCCATAACCGAGCGTGTATGCATTCGCTGTCAGAAAACTTCGATTTGCCCCGACGACGAGAAGGCTGGGTGTCGTCTTCACGCCGTTGTAAACCGCCTGGCCTTTGACCTCGTAAGCGAAGCTCTTGAGACAAATCTCGCGCGCGCTTTCCTCCATCAACTTGTAATAATGCAACGCTTGCCGGTAAGTGATGTTCCGGCGGTTCTCATACTTTTTCTTCACGTTGCCGCTCGCGCTCATATTGGCCGGGTATTTCGCGAATTGAAAAATGTTCGAACCGAGAAAGCTGATCCCGTTCTCGATCGAGTTTTGCAACGCGCCAATTGCGGTCATCACTGAGATGACAGAAAAGACGCCGATCGTTATGCCTATCATCGTCAATGCCGAACGGAGTTTGTTCGCGCCTAACGAGTTGAGCGCCATTGCTATGATCTCGCCAAACAACATGCCGATCCTATCTTAGAGTCTTAGACTTGGGTTCATTCGTATCTTAGCGCCGTAACCGGATCGAGACGCGATGCGGACCAGGCCGGCGCGAATCCGGAGACCAATCCGGTCATCACCGACACCATCATGCTCGCGAGCACGAGGGCGAATGAGAAGTGAATTGGGAAAGATGGGAAAGCTTTTCCAATTCCGAAACACATCAGATACGCAACACTTAAGCCGATAAATCCGCCGAGCAGGCACAGCGCCGTCGATTCAATCAAGAATTGAAGCAAGATGGTGCGGCGGCGCGCACCGAGCGCTTTGCGCGTTCCAATTTCTTTCGTGCGCTCTTTCACGCTTACGAAGGTGATGTTCATAATCCCAATCGCGCCGACAAACAGGGACAGTCCGGTGATGAAGAGTCCGGCGATCGCGATCGAGTTTTTTATCGGGTCGAGTGTGCTCTTCAATGCTTGTTGTTCGTTGATTGAGAAGTCGTCCTTTTTTTCCGGAGACAACCCGCGTACGCGGCGCATGAGTCCCGTGAGCTCGTCCTTTGCGTCGGCCAGTTTTGTTTTATCTTTCACCTTTACCAAAATATCCGAGTCGCTTTTCGCGCTGAAATATTTCTGGAATGCCGGCAGCGGCATTACCACGATCGAATCCAGGCTGAAGATTCCGAGAAAGCTTCCTTGCCGGGAGATAACTCCGATTACGTTGAAGGGTTGCCCGTTGATGAGCACCGATCTGTTGATCGGACTCGCGGAGGGAAACAACGCGTCAGCCACGTCGTAGCCGAGGACGCAAACGTTGGCGCCGGCGCGAGATTCCACCTCGTTGAAAAACCGGCCTTCTTTAAAATCGAACGTCGAGGTGATGATGTAATCCGAAACCGTTCCCCTGACCAGGACGTTACTGACTTCGTTGTCCGCGTATTTGACGCTCCGGTAAAGTCCCGAAGCAGGCACCGCCACGACAAGGTTCGACTTTGGTGTTGCTGCAATCATGCGATTGATCGGCTCGGCGTACTCGGTCTTGATCTTCTTGCGGTCGCGATAATTCCACCAATCATCGACATTTTTCCATGGCCATTGCTCCACATAGAGAATGTCGTCTCCGAAGATCGACATGCTCTTGTCGAAGCCGATCGAAATTCCACCGATCGCAGTCCCCATTAAAGTCACAGCGACGATCCCGATGATTACACCAAGCGCGGTAAGTGTGGAGCGGGTCAGGTTCGAGCGCATTTGCGCCGCTGCAATCTTCCAGCTTTCGCCCAGCTCGCAGAGGAAGCGTTTCATTGTCGATCTTAGCTCGCCGCTACCGACTCGAGGTGCGGCACGAACCCACGCTCGTCACTTTCAATTACGCCATCGCGCAAACGAACTTTCCGGCGTGCGTGCGCAGCGATGTCCCGTTCATGCGTGACCAGAATGATTGTATTGCCGCGATGATATAAATCTTCGAGCAAGGCCATGATCTCCTCGCCCGTTTTTGAATCGAGGTTGCCGGTCGGTTCGTCGGCCAAAATAATCGAAGGCTTGTTCACGAGCGCGCGGGCGATCGCCACGCGCTGGCGCTGACCACCGGACAATTCGTTAGGCTTGTGGTGGAGCCGATCGCCCAAACCCACGTCGATAAGAGCTTGCGTGGCGCGTTCTTCGCGCGCCTGCGGGTCCATTCCGGCGTAAATGAGTGGAAGCTCAACGTTGCGCAAACTGTCGGAGCGCGGCAGCAAGTTGAACGTTTGAAAGACAAACCCGATTTCGCGGTTTCGAATCGCCGCCAGCTCGTCATCATCCATTTCGGCTACGTTTCGTCCGTTGAAGTCGTAACGCCCGGAGGTTGGCGTATCGAGACAACCAACCATGTTCATGAGCGTCGATTTGCCGCTGCCGCTCGGACCCATCACTGCAATGTATTCATTGCGTCGAATTTGGAGAGAGACGCCGCGCAACGCGTGGACGGTCTCTTCGCCCATTACGTAATTCTTAGTGATGTTCTCAATGTCGATGACAACCGGACCGAGCGACCTGATTGAATCTCGCGCATCCATCGTTAGATCAACATCAGCTTGTGGCCGCGGGCCCGGGCTACTTCGCGCCTTCTTTGTCGTAAGTCACCTTCGCCCCATCTTTCAGTTTGCGGCTGATCGCGCTGTAACTGCCAGAAATCACTTCATCGCCCGGTTGAATACCGCTCTTTATCTCCATGTAAGTGTCATCCGAAATTCCCGTGGTCACTTTTACGACCTGCGCTTTGTTGCCCTTTTTCAGAAAGACGACCTTCGCGAGTTTTTCCCGTTCCTCTTTCTGCGCCTGTTTTTCCTGACGCTCATTGAGGTAGTCTGCGCTGTTGTCGCCTTTGTCGCGGTCTGCCGCTTTTTGCTTTTTCTTTTCGATCTCCTCCGGACTCAAGTTGCTCTCTCCTGTTCGAATCGTGACCGCCTGCATCGGCACGGCCACGGCGTCTTTCACCGTGTTCGTTTCAACGTCTGCCGTGCAGCTCAGGCCCGGCCGCAGCAGAACATTTTTTCGGTCCAAATTGATTTTTACCTCGAAGTTGGTCACTTCCTCCTGCGTGCCGGCACCAGTAGTCTTTCCCGTGTTCGCGATTTGGGCCACCGTGCCCCTGAACTTGTCATCGCCGTAAGCGTCTATTTTTACGCTTGCTTTATCCCCAACTTTCACATTCGGAACATCGTTTTCGTTAACATCGACAACTGCCTGCATGTGCTCGAGATCGGCCACGCGCATCACTTCCGTCCCGGCAAACTGTCCCGTCGCGACGATACGTTCGCCCAGTTTGCTGTTTAAGATCGTCACCGTTCCATCGATCGGCGAGTACACGGTCGTCTTGGAAAGCGCATCGCGCGCCTGGCTCGAACTCGCCTCGGCCTGTTCAATCTGATGCAAGGAACTCTCGTACGTATTCTTCGCCACGTCAGAAGCTGCCTGTGCAGCGTTGTATTCCTGCACCGAAATCGTTTTCTTCGCGAACATGTCCTCGGCGCGTTTGATGTCCTGCTCCGCTTTTACCATCGATGCTTTTTGCTGAAGATTTGTCGCCCTGGCCGAACTGATCGCCGCCTCCTGTTGCTCGAGTAAGGCTTTGTAAGAATCAGGCTTGATCTTGACCAGCAAGTCGCCCTTTTTGATCGACATCCCGTCTTCCACTGGCAACTCGATGATCTCGCCTGCCACTTCCGGGGAGATTTTTACTTCTGTTTCCGGCTGCACTTTGCCCGTCGCGGAAACGGTTTGCAGGATGGTCTTGCGCACCGCCTTTTCAGTCGTCACCGGAATCGGCTTCTCGCGCTTCGACAGGATGAAAGAAACAATGATCCCGAGCAGGATCAGTCCGATTGACCCGAAAATGATGTAGCGCTTGCGACG
>DATMPQ010000045.1:0-4887 GCA_035567015.1 Chthoniobacterales bacterium
CTGCAGAGCAAACATGATCACAATCGGCATGGTCGGAATCGCCGTCGTAAGAACCGCCTCGCTCACGACGGGACTGCCATAGCCGAGCCATCGCAAACCACCGAGCACGAGCGCGGGCTGTATGACGTTTTTCAGGAATACGAAAAACAAGATCTGCCAGGTGACTTTGATTTTGCCGGATGCAAGCACGATCCCGCAGGCAAAGAGCGCGACGCCTCCGGATGCCCGGCCCAGCAGGGAAAGCGAGTGGACGATGACTTGAGAAATGTGAAGACCAATGAGCACGATAACGAAAGCAATAACAGGTGCCCATACGATCGGTTCTTTGACAGTTTCCACGAGTTTGGCAGCGAATACCGAAACGTACGATCTGGGAGACGATTCCGATTGCTCTCCTCCCTGTGCGGCGGGAGTGTTTTCCGTTGGTTCTCTCCCGGTCGAGTTCAGTGCGAGAAGCAGAATCGTGATTGGCACGACGGTGAGGTTAATGACGAGACTGCCGAGCGCGATCGGAATGGCGCTGAGCCCTCCGAACAAATCGCCGAGCACAGCTGGACCTACGAACGGCACCGCCGGCGCGGAGGCTGTGAGCGCTGCGAGTGCGCTCATGCTCACTTGCATGCGAAGAACGACACGGGAGAACAGAAACACCACACCATAGAATCCAATGATGCCCGCGCACAAGGCGATCACCAGCGGGATGTCCTTACTGAGTGCGGCGCGTGACGTTGTAACGGTTCCAGCAAAAAGCGCCAGGGGCACGGCGTAGTGCAGCACCATCCGATTCAGCGTTGGGGCATCCTTCGAACCAAAATTGTGTCGCCGCGCCGCCACGAAACCGAGCAGGAACGTGACGACCATTGGCAGGAGTGCGCTCAAAATAATGTCTAGCACGGCCGGTCACTCTCCTCTTCCTCCAAGGGGGCAGAAAATCTCAGTAAAATCAGCCACTCGATTTCCCACGTGCCCGGCGCACGTTCGAACTCGGCGACTGTTCCCCACCGATTCCAAGGTAGGATTCGCCGTGTGCCGCGTCCAATACAGTGAATTCATCATAACGATGCGCCGTGCGCAACGAATGTGACATGGGGAGGGCTCGATGGAACTGCAACAGCTAAAGTATTTTCGCGAAGTGGCCAAGCGAGAACATGTGACACGCGCTGCCGAGAAGCTATTCGTTTCTCAGTCTGCGATCAGCCGCGCTGTTACCCAATTGGAGGAGGAACTGGGGGTCCCACTTTTCTATCGCCAGGGACGCGCGGTCGTGCTGTCGCGTTATGGGCGCCTATTTCTGGAGCATGTCAATCGGGCACTCAGCATCCTTGAAAGCGGAAAGCGTTTGCTCCGCGAACAGAGCGGGGAAGAATCCGGAACCGTATCGCTTGGCTTTCTACACTCACTCGGAATTGAAATGGTTCCGCGACTAATCAAAGAGTATTGCCGGAAACATCCCAAGATTCAATTCACGCTCCTTGTCCAGCGCTCAGGAGAGATGCTGATGAAAGAGCTTGCCGCAGGCAATATCGATCTATGCTTGTCCGTCCCGGGAATGTTTGGGCCAAGCGACGTCCGTTGGAACCATCTTCTGGACGAAGAATTGTTGATCGCGGTGCCACATACGCACCGGTTGGCGGCAAGGCGTACCCTAAGCTTGAAGGAACTGTCATCCGAGCCATTCCTCGTTCTCAGCCCAGAACATACCCTGCGCATCATCTTCGACAGGGTGTTTGCTGACGCATCGCTCTTGCCAAACATCGCATTTGAGGGGATGGATGTTGCGACGCTGCGTGGATTGATTGCTGCGGGGCTCGGCATAGGGCTCCTTCCTCCCGCGCCCGCTCGATTTGCGGGCGTCGTGGAGATCAAATTGTCGCCGGCGCGTCCCATTCGACCGTTAGGCATAGGGTGGATCGCCGATCGTTACGTTCCGGCCAGTGCAGTGGAATTCCGCAAGTTCGTTGTGTCTAAATTCCACGGAGAGTAAAAATCTTTCCTGCTCACATTCGAATTGACGGATCGCCCGGCAGGAAAACCGACAGAATGACGAAATCATCTGCACAGGTAATTTATGCCCTGCTCCGGGCAAGACTATGGAGACAAAAGCATGGTTTATCCGGCTTTCCCGGCGGGATTAGTGGGCATCTCATCAGGAAATCAAGCACTGACGAGATGCGCGTTTCTCGGTACCAACGCAAGGGTCGAGTGCTAACTTCCGAGTTGCACGTGACACGGCCGAAACCCATTGCGGCCCTCGTGTCAAGACGAGTGGGGCTTGGAGGCCGGGGCGAGCGCGACGGCGGATTCGGAAGTGAGGTAGAGGAAGGTGATCGTTTCCTGCAAATAAAGGCGAACGTGGGTGTCAGTGTGATTCAAGTAGCCGATGGAAGCGTCCTGGCCGATGTGAAGATCGAGGTCGCCGCCGCGGGTAGTGATGACGAAGGCGCCGTCAATGGCGGGTGCCCAGATAATTTTTCCTTCGACCAGGCGTTTGACGTGTTCGAGGACCGGATAGCCGTAATCGCTGGTTTCGGCGAGTTCGGTATAAGCGTCGGCGCTGAGCAGAATGGAATAGGGGCCGTTGACGCCGACCAAGCGCAATTGGCTTAAGGCCTGGGCAAACGCTTCCGGGTACTTGCGCACATCGGCGGGAAGAGGTTTTTGGGGATTGCTGGTGCCTTGACGGACCCCGACGATCCCGGCGGCGGCATAACCTTCGAAAATGGCGCGGTCTTCGGCGAAGGCGAGCTTGCGAGCGGCGTCTTTTGCCGGCTGCCAGTCGGAGTCATTGGCGCCGCGTTCGACGTCGTCAATCATCTGGCGATCGAGCTCGAAGGGAACACGCAGCTCAACGAGGGCTTTGGCCTCGCGCTGTTGGGCTGTTATGTCCTCAGCGGGCGCGGCGATCGTGCGCAGGTGGCCCGTGCCCACGGCCGAGAGAGCAGCGCCCGCCGGGCCATGAACGTCCACAACACGCCGACCCGCCAGATAGCGCTTGATCGTGCGGGAAGTTTCTTCTTCGATTTGAGCCCACGCGGCATCCGAAATCGGAGCCAGCTCGCGATGGAGGTTATTCATAGGAATCCTCTCTTTTCAGGGAACCTATGCCGAGTGAACCAGTCTTGGATGGCGCGGGGGAGGCCAAAGTTTCAACCGGCGTCGAGGCCGTCGCGAGCTTCTGTGCGCCGGAAGATGCGGCTTGCGCGGGTTGGTCGGAGGAGACGCTGTCCAGAAACGTGGCGGTCGGGATGAAGAACAGACTCCCAGTGACCGCAGTGCTGAAGTCGAGGATGCGATCGTAATTATCTGGCGGGCGGCCGATGAACATGTTCTCAAGCATTTGTTCGATGGTCCGGGGCGAGCGGCTGTAGCCGATGAAATAGGTGCCGAACTCGCCTTGGCCAGGGCGGCCGAATGGCATGTTGTCGCGGAGGATTTTGATTTCCCTGCCGTTTTCTTCGATGACTGTGAGGGCGTTGTGGGCAGAAGTGGGCTTGACGGAGTCGTCGAGTTCGATGTCGGATATTTTTGTGCGGCCAATGATTTTTTCCTGGGCTTCGGTGGGGAGCTTGTTCCACGCATCGAGGTTGTGAAGATACTTTTGGACGATCACGTAGCTTCCACCGGTGAAAGCAGGATCTTCGTCGCCAATGTAGACAGCATCGGCGGCCGCGCTGCCAGTGGGGTTTTCCGTGCCGTCCACGAAGCCGAGGAGATCACGGTCGTCGAAATAGCGGAAGCCGTGGACTTCGTCGGAGGTAGTGACGGCTCCTTGGAGGCGAGTAAGGACTTGCGTGGCCAGTTCGAAACAGAGATCCATGCGTTTGGCGCGGATGTGAAACACTAAATCGCCAGGTGTGGAGACAGCGTGGCGCGGGCCGGAGCGAATTTGACGAAAGGGATGAAGCTCGGCAGGGTGAGGCGAGCCAAAGAGGCGGTCCCAGGCATCAGAACCGAAGCCCATGATGCAAGAGAGAGAGCCTTCGAGGGCGCGAAAACCGACGGCGCGCAGAAGCGCGGAGAGATCGGCACAGAGGGAGAGCACCGAGGCGCGATTTTCGTCACCGGGATTGATCGTGAGAACGAGAAAAATGGCGGCCTTTGTGAGCGGAGAGGAAACCAGCTGTGAGATGGTTGCGGATGGTGCCGATACTTGGACCCTGGACGCCATTGGATACATGACCTCGCGGAGCCGGGCAGAAAGTCCCCTTTCGAGTAGTGCCTTTGCCCAGAGGGGTAAGCAGCAGAACCGACAGCTTACCAAACGACGGCGAGTGACGTCGACAGTAACGGCGCAGTGGGGCGGAGGGAATCTCAATTGGAAAGGCCAGCACCGTCCAGTGGTGCTCTCCGTGTTGGACTCGCCGACCTGTTGGGAAGTCGCACCTCCTTGGACCCATACCTTGGAAACATTGTGTAAGGCGTGTTCACCGCAGCGCTGGCAAAGCACTCGAACCGAACCGGTGTCATTGCCCGAATGGTCGGCAACCCGGAAGTTATCCTCGGGCCATCCGTCCGCATTGCTCGGATAGGGCCTGATAAGTCGTCTTTTCGGAAACTAGCAAACTGGCTTTTCGGCACTGCAGGCTGCAACAGAATGTCGGTTCTGTTGCATTTGGCGGATCGCCGCGGCCGTTTCGAACGACTTACGCCCGCAGATGAAGAAGCGGCCAGCAACGTAATGTTGCATTTGGCACCCCGCTCTTCACCTGTACATGTGTTCCCTCAAAAACATGTGTTTTTGGGCAAACACAAATCACAAATTTCGGCCGAATCTAATCTAGAACTTACGTCCACTTCCTTGAGGATGTTTTTGGGCAGCCGTCTTTAGCAACTTCATTTGGGTGTAACAAAAACCCTAGGGAACCGTTGCACCTGTGGCGATTAGCG
>DATMPQ010000046.1:0-8055 GCA_035567015.1 Chthoniobacterales bacterium
AAATTTTCCGGAAATCTTGTCAGAGCGCACAATTCAGAAAGCCGTGACTGCATCTCGTCGTCGCGCTTTCCAAGATGGCGTGCCATGAGCAGAACATTTGCGCGCGCGGTAAGATGAGGAAACAGGCCGCCTTCCTGAATCACGTAGCCGATCCGGCGGCGCAACAGGTCGATCTTGTCGTGTGTCATGGGCGAGCCGTCGAAATCGATGGCGCCGGAATCTGGTTCGACTAGTCCGATTATGAGACGCAGCAAGGTCGATTTTCCGCAACCGCTCGGCCCAATCAAGACTGTAGTCGTGCCGCGTTCGATGGAAAGATTCGTCGAGTGGAGAGCAGGAGTATCCGCGTAACGCTTCGCAACATCGACAAGTTGAATGAGCGCGTTCATTTTTTGCAGCCGCGGGCGTTGACCGCGGCCCGTGGGTCAGCGCCCTCGGCTACAGTACGGTGAAATAAAAAACGCCAAACAAGCGCGCGTCGTCCGTCCACATCCGCACAAATTCAAATCCCGCAGCACGCGCCAGAGCGGTGAAACCTTCCGGAGTGTGCTTGTAAGAAAATTCGGTGATGATCCTTTCGCCAGGCCGAAAATGAAATGTATGGCCGCCGATATGGACGGTCTGATCGGCTTCACTGATGAGATATATCTCGATCCGGCCTTCCCTTGAATTGTAAATCGCGCAATGGCGCCAGCAGCTCGGATTAAAATCCGCGCCGAGCTCGCGGTTTGCCCGAACGAGTAAATTTACGTTGAACTGTGCGGTCACGCCGGCGCGGTCGTTGTATGCGGCCTCGAGAACATGTCGATCTTTCTGTAAATCGACGCCGATCAAGAGCGCACCGTTTTTTTCGCAAAGATCGACAATGCGCCGCAAGAATTTGATAGCTTCCTCCGGTTCGAAGTTGCCGATGGTTGATCCGGGAAAGTAAACGACTTTGCGTGCGGCGTTTCGCTGAGGCGCCGGCAGAGCCAACGGCTCCAGGTAATCGGCGCAGACAGGCAGGATTTCCAAACCTGGAAAGAGGCGGCGAAACAGCGCAGTTGATTGGCGCAGTTGCTTGTTCGAAATGTCGATCGGGATGTAAACCGCCGGCGCCTCCAACTCTTCCAGGAGAATGCGCGTTTTTGTTCCGGCGCCTGTCCCGAGACCAATCAGCTCGCTCCGCGGGCCAATACACTGTGCCATTTCGTGAGCGTAAAGTCGAAGAATCGCGGTCTCGGTTCGAGTAATGTAGTATTCCGGCAGGTCGCAGATTTTTTGGAATAGCGTCGCGCCGCGCTCGTCGTAGAAATACTTGCAGGGCAGCGTGGGCGGCCGGCGCGAGAGGCCGGCAATTGTTTCAGAAAGAAAATCCGATTTCGCCGGCTCGAGGTCGAGCACGGCGAGTCGGCCGGGCTCGTGGTTCATGAAGGGTCGCGCGCGAGCCGAATCCCGGTGAACTGCCAGCGTTTCTCGGGCGGAAAGAAATTCCGATACGTTCGGCGAATGTGCGTGCGCGACGTCGCGCAAGAGCCGCCGCGCAGCACGTATTGGTTGCACATGAACTTGCCATTGTATTCGCCAAGCGCGCCCGGCCCCGCGCGATATCCGGGGTAAGGTGAATACGCGCTGCGCGTCCACTCCCAAACGTTGCCGAACATTTGATCAAGATGTCGATCTTGGGCCAAAGCACTCAACCCTTGGGGATGAAAGTGTTTACTTTCGACGAAGTTTCCCTCGATCGAAAGATCCGTCGCCGCGCGTTCCCACTCAAATTCGGTCGGCAGACGCGCGCCGCTCCAATTCGCGAACGCGTCTGCTTCGAAATAACTCACGTGCGTAACAGGTTCGGATTCTTCCACCGGACGGAAGCCGGAAAGGGTGAAGTTCCACCACGCGCCGTCGCGTTTCACCCAATAGAGCGGTGCCTGCCAACGTTGTTCGTTCACTGTTATCCAACCAAGTGAAAGCCAAAACTCTGGCCGCGTGTAACCGCCTGCTTCGATAAATTTGAGATACTCGCCGTTGGTTACGACACGGTTTGCGAGCGAGAAATGCGGAACCAGCGCTCGATGGCGGGGACCTTCGTTGTCGTAGGAGAAGGCATTGCCGTCGTGCCCCATCTGCGCGGTTGTTTCTTCGAATTCGACGAAATGCTGCGGCAAGACTTTGCCGGTTTCGAGGTTCCTCTTGCGCTCGTGAAAGACGGGATAGAGCGGATTTTGTGCGAGAACATGTTTGATGTCCGTAAGCAATAATTCCTGATGCTGCTGCTCGTGGTGAATGCCGAGGGTAACGACCGGCTCGATCTCGGCGAGAAGTTTTTCGTCGGCTGCGGAAAGGAGATTGTCAACGTAGGAGTCGATCGAGGAACGATAGCGATGGGTTTCTTCAACCGTTGGCCGTGAGATCAATCCGCGCAGATCGCGGCGGTGCATATCGCCCGCAGCATTGTAATACGAATTAAAGAGGTAAGAGTACTCCGGGACTTCCGGCCGGTAGCGCGGCATCCATTTTTTCAGAACGAATGTTTCAAAAAACCACGTGGTGTGGGCAAGATGCCATTTCGTCGGGCTGACATCGGGCATCGATTGGACGACGCAATCTTCCGGCTCCAATCCCTCGCACAGTTGCGTCGTGAAATCCCGGACTTGTCGAAAACGCGCGAGCAAGCGTTGACTGAGCGACGCACTCGAGCGCAGCCGCGTTTGCGCGGCCGTCGTTTCGTCGATCGCTGCGGCCGTGATTGGACTCAAGCAGTTCCGCCTTCCTCTTCGAGTTCTTCTCTGCGCGCCTCAAGCATTTGATCATGCGCCGCTTCTTCCAATCCGTCGGTGACGAGTCGCTCCCCGAGCGTCTCGTCTTCCTCCATGCCAGGACGTGGCGCGCGATGTCCGGTTGAGCTTGGGACTACGTTCCATTCTTCCGTCACTTTTGCGTTTTGCTCGGTTTCTTCCGGCGCCGAGGCATGTTCGACGCCCATCAATTCCTCGCGCGCTTGATTCCAATCGGCATCCGTGAATTCGTTCGGATCGCGCTCGTCGATCATCGCGATCTCGCGGGCGCGTTTTTCCACCGCCTCCGGAGAAGGCACGCCCACTCCATTGCCGTGCACCGAAATTTTTCCCGATCCTTCTCGTAGGTAATCGTTCATATAATTGGAATACGCAGGACGTCTGCGAAATGATCTCGTGAGAAGCTTAACGTGGATCATGCCGATGCCAAAAGCCTTTTGTCAGTATTTGATGCAAAGGGTGAGCCTGTCTTGAAATGAAGATTCGGGAACGAGTGTTGCAGTTGCAAAGCGGTGGCCGCATCGCTTACGACGAATATGGCGATCCAGAGGGCGTGCCCGTTTTCTTTTGCCACGGCTGGCCGAGCTCGCGCACGATGGCTGAATTAACTGACGCGGCCGCGCGCGATCTTGGTGTTCGCATCATTTCTCCAGACCGGCCGGGGATCAGCGGTTCGACTTTTCAAGCCAACCGGAAATTGGTTGATTGGCTACCGATCCTCAAGGAGTTGGTCGATAATCTTGGCATTGGTGACTTTTGGATGCTGGCAATTTCCGGTGGCGCGCCCTACGCGTATGTGACGGCGTGGGAAATGCCGCAACGTCTGCGCGCGATTGCAATTGTGAGCGGCGCGGCGCCGATTGTCGATCTTAGCGACCAGAGTGGATTGCTCAAACTTTACCGTTGGATGCTCGCGCTTTATCGAACGCGTCCGAAGCTCCTGCGAGTGTTGTTTTATCTAGCGCGACCGTTTGCGACCTTTCGTATGCCAATCCGCTACCGGCAGGCGCTCCTGAAACTTCTGCAACCGTGTGACGCAGCGGCTTTGCGCGATGCCGCTGCGTTTGAAGCTTGCTTTGAAAGTCAACGACGCGCATGGCATGGATCGGTCGAGGGGGTGATGGCCGACGCGCAAATTTACGCGCAGCCATGGGGTTTTGCGTTGGAAGAGGTTGATGTGCCGGTTCGTCTCTGGCATGGAAAGGAAGACCGGGCTTTTTCGTTTCGCGTGGCGGAAGAAGTAGCGAAGCGATTGCCCAATTGTGAAGCGCGTTATGTCGATGGAGCAGGTCATTATTCGCTGCCGATTTGTTATATGCACGAGATTCTCGCGGATTTGATCTCGCTGTAACCGTCGCCCTCGCACTGCCGCAAAAGCGGGTGGATCGAGCAGTCCCCCTGGCGCGCCGTAGCGCAGCGAAGGCGGCTTGCTCGATGTTAAAAGTTAGGCGGCGAAGCCGCATTTGTTTGGCATCGGCCGCGGAGTGGACGATCCACCTTGCCGCGTCGGCCACATGGGCAATTAGAATCGCAGCCGGCACGGCTGCCTCGACCGATGATGGTTTGCAGCGGGCACGGCTGCCTCTACAGTTCGCCGTGGAAGATTTCACCGGAGGCGCAATTCATGATCAACCGGCGCGGCGACAATGGACTGTCGATCCGCCGTTTGATGAACGCGTGCGACAATTGGTGCGCGATTGGGGCGGGGCAAGGTCCCCGGAGTTGATCGAGGAAATGATCGTGACGGCGCTGAAAATGGCGCGCGATCAAATGTCAGTAGCGGATCTCAAGCTGATCAATCGCTCCGTAAAAGAGATGCGCTACGCGGCGAAGGTCTTCGCGCCCTTTCACCATCTACGGAAGGTTGTCGTTTTTGGTTCGGCCCGCATTTTGCCCGGCGCACCCGAATTCCAAGTGGCGGAAGATTTCGCGCGCGAAATGGTCGCGCACAATTACATGGTCATCACCGGCGGCGGCGAAGGCATCATGTGTGCGGCGCAGCGTGGCGCCGGCCGCGAACACAGCTTCGGGCTCAACATTCGTCTCCCATTCGAGCAGCGCGCGAACGAGATTATCGAGGGCGATCCGAAGCTGATTAATTTCAATTACTTTTTCACCCGCAAATTGAATTTCGTGAAGGAGACGCACGCTTTCGCGCTTTTTCCGGGCGGCTTCGGCACATTGGATGAGACGTTCGAAGTCTTGACGCTCATGCAGACCGGAAAAGCGCGCGTGATTCCAGTTGTCTTGCTCGACAGACCAGAGGGAACTTATTGGGAAACGTGGATGGAATTTGTCACCGAGCACCTGCTCAAGCTCGACTTCATTTCGCCGGAAGATTTTTGTTTATTCAAAATCGTCCACAGCGTCAAAGAAGCGACCGCGGAAATCTTCCAGTTCTACAAAGTTTATCACTCCGCGCGCTGGGTGGGCGAACAGCTTGTCATCCGCATCTGTCAGCGCTTATCGAACAGCGCAATGGCCGATCTTAACAGAGAATTCAAGGATCTCGTGCAGGAGGGCCAGATCGTGCAGGGCACTGCGATGCGTCAGGAAAAAAACGAGCCCGAGATTTGGAATCTGCCGCGGCTGGTTCTCACACCGCACCGTCGCAGCTTCGGCCGCTTCCGGCAATTGATTGACGCGATTAACTCCTCGTCAGTCGCGTGACACGGGCTGCGCGGTGGTGGCGGAAGCGCGTTGCGGGTTCGGAGCGCTAGATGAGGGAATCAGCCTCGCTTTCGGCGTTCGGCTCAGCGAAGCGTCGACTTGAAGCTTCATTTGCATCATGCGGTCGAAAGAAAAATGCTGGCGGGCGTAGCGCAGACCGTTCGTCGCGCAGTGCGCGGCCAGTTTCTGATCGGAAAGAAATTCGAGAATGGCAGCGGCGAGCGCCTTGCTGTCCCCCGGTTCGACAAGCAAACCGTTTTGCCGGGGCTCGATAATTTCGGGAATGTCGCCCACTTTCGTCGCCACAACAGGACGGCCGCTGGCAAAGGCTTCCCGAAGAACGATTGGAGATGCTTCAGTACGCAGCGAAGCGATCGCCACCATGTCGCAAGCGGCGAAAATATCGGGCGTGTCCCAGCGATATCCGATCATGAAGACTTTGTCCGCCAGTCCTGCGCGGTTGATCGCGTTTCTGACTTTCTCGCCGAGCTTGAGGTAGCCCGTCCCCTGGCCCACAATGACGAAACGGGCATCCGGGCGTTGCGACAAAACGAGGCGAGCCGCGTCGATCAGGATGAGCTGGCCTTTATCCGGCCGAATCATCCCGATGCTTGCGATGAACGGCGTGTCTGCCGTGAAACCCATTTCTCGCCGGAATTTCATCCGGTCGCGCGATGGATTAAATTTTTGCAAATCAACGGCCGAGCCGATGACCTCGATCTTGGCCGGATCGATTCCGTTCTGCTGTACAAGCTGACGCTTAATGACGGATGCGTCAGCCACGATTTTCGAGCACCCATGCTTGAAAATGAAAGCGCGCCATTTGTTTCCGATCGGGTCGGTGATGCAACGTGCGCGGGCCACTGGAATTCCGCAAAGATAGAGGGGAAGGGCAAGCCAGTGGTCTTTCGAACTGTAGGTTTTGATCAAATCGATCTGATTTCGCCGGCAGAATCTCCAGAGACGCCACCAACATAACGGATCGATACGTCGTCGCAACGGCATCGCGATGGCGCGCGTGCCCAACTCGCGAGCCTTGAGTAGGACCTCGCTGTTTGGATTACAGATCAACCACGCTTGGTGCCCGCGAGCATTAAGCCAGTTGGCCTCGAGACAGGTACGATATTCCTGGCCGCCCCAACTACGACTGCTCTCGACGTAAAGGATGTTCATGCTCGATTGACCGTCGCCGCAGCGCCCATGAATTCGGAGCGGGACGCGGTTCAAACACTCGGACCAGATTGACTGGGCGTCCCGCGTTTTTCGAGAATATAATCATGGATCGTATTCACGCTCCGCAGCGCCTTGCCGGCAACATCGGAACTTGGCACGCCGACGCCAAAAGTTTTCTCCAGGCTGACCACCAGCTCGAGCGCGTCGATCGAATCAAGCCCCAGCCCGTTTGGACCGAAAAGAGGGAGATCGTCGGCGATCTGGTCGGCTGTGGTTTGCAGCATCAGATTTTTCACCAGCATCTCTTTAATGCGAGTGCGCAGATCGGGCTCGGACATAAAAACGAATGGCGATTGTTTCGCAACCCCGGGTGCCCGTCAACCGCGGGATTCAGCAAAGCGCCCGCGAAAGATCGACAAGCGAATCAATCAAACGTGATCCGCCTTGTCGCCCGGCGTGATCGTCTGATTCGGATCGGGCCGTGCAGAGCTTGTGGCAGGGGGATTTTCAATCAGGGGCACAGTCGATTCGGCCGGTTTCACATCCGGCTTGGCTCCTTCCGCCTCCGATTTCCCAGCCTTATGCAGCTCGTCGCTGAATTCGTCCTTGGCCTTTTGAAATTCCTTCACCGCCTGGCCCATCCCGCGCGCAAGCTCGGGCAATTTCTTCGCCCCGAACAAAACGAGAATGATCAGCAGAATGATGATCAAATCCGGCCCTGCCAAATTCATGAAACTGGCAATGAGGCTCATACCTAATTGGGAACATGAGACCGTTTAGCTAACTTGCAAGGTAATTCGCTGGGGCAGACGTTCAGACTGGGTCGCGATTGACAGGCACCACTCCGTGTGGGAAAGAGGTAATCCCGCTATATGCGTCCCATCTGGAAAGGCAGCATCAGCTTTGGGTTGGTGTATATCCCGGTGGCTGTTTATCCGGCCACGCGCGAGGAGAAACTTAGTTTCCGGCAACTCCGTTCCACCGACCTCAGCCCGATCAAGTACAAAAAAGTTGCCGAGGCGGACGCAAAAGAAGTCGCGGCCGACCAGATCGTGAAGGGATTCGAGTACGAACGGGGCCGCTATATCGTCTTGAAGGACGAGGATTTTGAGAAGGTCCGGATCGAATCGACTCATTCCATCGACATCACCGACTTTGTCGAAGTGGAGCAGGTTGATCCCAAGTTCTTCTACAAGCCGTATTTCTTGGAGGCCCAAAAGGGCGGCGAGAAAGCCTACGCGGTTTTACACAAGGCTCTTAGCGGAACGGGCAAGATCGGCATTGCCAAAGTCGTGATCAGCAATCGCGAGCACCTGGCCGCGGTAAAACCCGATGGACTGTTCCTCATCCTCGAGTTGATGCACTTCGCGAGTGAAATCCTTAGCGCGGAGATTTTGAAGAACGGATCGACTACAGCCGTCGGCGATAAGGAGCT
>DATMPQ010000047.1:0-7879 GCA_035567015.1 Chthoniobacterales bacterium
TGATGCTCGCGATGGCGGTCTATCGCGGCTGGATCTGGCTGGCGGTGCCACTCGTGCTCGTGGTCAGCCATTTGATGCACGGCCTTCTCATCGGACTGCATGAAGCGGCCCACGGGCTCCTCCGAAAAAATCGCAGCTTCAACGACTTTGATGGCGTCGTGATCGCTACTTTGAGTTTAATGAGCTTCAGTCTCTATCGTTCCGTTCATCAAACGCATCATGCCTATCTCGCGACGGAACGTGATTGCGAATTCTGGCCGTTCTCCCACACGAACATTCCGCGGTGGAAGAGATGTCTGGCCGCGTTTTTTGAGCTGAATTTCGGATTGTTTTATGGTCCGTTTGTTTTCCTGCGAGCCTTTCTCTATTCTTCGACTCCGGTTCGAAGCAAACGCGTTCGTCGCCGGATTTGGGTGGAATTGGCGCTGACTGCTGTGATCTGGGCTTTGATCCTCTGGACCACGGCAGCATTCGGTCTATGGAAATATTTCCTCTGGATGCATCTCGGGCCGGCATTTTTGGCGGCTAATTTGCAGAGTTGGCGCAAGTACATCGAACATGTGGGAATGACTGGCGACACCGTAAACGGCTCGACCCGGAGTATTGTGGCGAAGAGCTGGCTCGGGCGGCTGGTTGCTTTCACTCTGTTGCACGAACCGTTTCATGGCGTGCATCATCAACGTGCCGGCCTGCCGCACTCAGTTTTGCCCCAACACGTCGATAAACTGCAGCCGAAAAAGCCGGGCGAGCGGACACCGTATCCAGGTTATCGTTACGCCTTGGTTGAACTGATGCGCTGCCTGGCCGATCCACGCGTTGGGCCGCAGTGGCGGACGATTTGATCGATCGGTTGAGCGCGCTTCTCAGGAATGAACAAAATTTCCTTGAGAGCGAGCAAATCTACCGGCGCCGCCTCTCTACTCGAGGCAAGAGCTCTCACCCGCGACTTCGACGAGGGGCACGTGAAAGCATTGCGCGGCGTCGATTTTTCCATTGAAGAAGGCGAGTTCGTTGCCATTACTGGCCCGAGTGGATGCGGTAAATCGACCTTGCTGCAATTACTTGGGGCGCTGGACCGACCGACGGCCGGAGCCCTTCTTTACCGCGGAGAATCGCTGCCAGACCTTCCTAATCCCGCTCGCTACCGTGCTCGCGAGGTCGGATTTATTTTCCAAGCCTTCTGTCTCCTGCCGACTTTCACCGCGGCGGAGAACGTGCAGATGCCCATGTTCGAGACCCATCGTTCCGTTTCTGAGCGACGCGATCGCGCCGTCGAATTGTTAAAACTGGTTGGCCTCGAGCATCGCCTCGAGCATTTCCCGTCCAAGCTTTCCGGCGGCGAGCGGCAGCGCGTCGCGATCGCGCGGAGCCTGGCTAACGAACCAACGCTGCTGCTTGCGGATGAACCCACCGGAAATCTCGATAGCGAAAACGCTCATTCTGTCCTCGAGCTCCTTGTGCAGCTGCAGCAAGAGGGCGGGCGCACCATGGTGCTTGTCACTCACGATGCAACGATCGCCGAGCGTGCGAAAAGAGTCCTTCGAATGTTCGACGGTCGAATTATCTCGGACCAGAAACCATGAATTTCTTTTCTGTTGTCTTCCGCGGTCTTTGGCGCCGTCCGTTGCGAACCGGATTGACTCTGGCTGGAATCTCCATCGGCATCGCGGCTGTGGTGGCGCTTGTCGGGATGTCACGCGGTTTTGAGAAGGGTTGGCAACTCGGATTGAAGGCGCGTGGAACCGACATCGTTGTCAGTAACAAGAGCGGATCGCTCACGCCTAAACCATTTGATGCGTCCGTCCGCGATCGCATCGCTAACCTTCCGCGCATCGCCGCCACCTGCAATCTTCTGGTCCAAGTGACCAGTATTGAAGACTCGGATTTGATGATTCTATCGGCGCAGGAGTGGGGAGGTTTTGCCTGGGACAATCTTCAGCTTGTTTCCGGACGCATGCCTCGAGACAGCAAGGAAGAAGCGGTTGTCTTGGGGCAGACGGCGGCAGATGTGCTCAAGAAAAAAGTTGGGGACCCCATCCAGATCGAAACAAAGGAACTGAAAGTCGTGGGAATCGTAAAAGGCGGCGCGATCGTCGAGGATGGATCGGTCATTCTTTCTTTACCGCTTTTGCAGGGAATCATGGGCTCTCCCAATCAGATCAACGCAATCGATATTCGAGCGACGCCTTCGACTACCGAGCAACAGATTCAAGAAATTATCCGTCAGATCGAGCAACAGGTCCCGGAAGTTCGCGCTGTGACTGTGGGTCAGCATCTGAGTCACAGTGAGGGATTTCGCATCATCAAAGCTATGAGTTGGGGTACGTCTCTCCTGGCTATTCTTGTGGGAGTTCTCGGGGTGATGAACACCATGCTGATGACCGTTTTTGAGCGGACCTATGAAATCTCTGTGTTGCTTGCCATTGGCTGGACCCGCGGCCGAATCGTTCGAATGATCCTTTACGAATCCGCGTTGCTCGGACTTTTCGGCGGCCTTGTGGGCGTGGCCATTGGTGCAATTGGCGTCCAGCTTCTCGATGCGACGCCGGCCATTCGCGGACTATTGAAGCCTGACCTCAGCATTTCTCTGCTCGGCCTTTCTGTCGTCATTGCGGTCGCGGTTGGAGTTATCAGCGGCGTTTATCCCGCCTGGCGTAGTTCGCGTCTTGCGCCGAGCCTTGCGTTGCAAGCCGGATGAGAAGAGCGCAGGTCAATCGTCTCATGCGAACTTATTTTGTGAAAACATCGTCATCGCCAATGCGTTTCTTCGCTCTTGCCATCACGGCTACCGCATTCTGGATTATCTCCCTCCACGCCGCTGATCCCGCAGCACCGGCATTATCAGCCGCCGACCTGGCTTCGCGGGTGAATTCTCTGAGAGAAGGAAGTGCGCTAATCCGATCCAAGCTCGAAGTACAATCATCCGATGGTGCCAAGCGCGTGTTGCAACTCCAGATCAAGGAGCGCCGGACGAAAGCCGCCACCGATATTGTCTATCAGGTGCTTTGGCCTAACGAACATAAGGGCGAGGCAGTCATCCTCCATCAGGCTGGAGGCACATCGAAGGGCTCGATCATTATATCGCGCCAGCCCGCTCGGGCGATCAAGCCCGCCCAAATGGGCGAGGGCTTGTTTGAGAGCGACCTCTCTTACCAGGATGCGGTGGAGAATTTCTTCGCCTGGAAAAAACAGGCAATCGTCGGTTCGGAGGCGATCAACAACGTGAATTGCCAGATCCTGGAATCGAAGCCGGACAATTCTTCCGACTCCATTTACGTCAAAGTGCGCAGCTGGATTGATCCTCAGCGTTTCGTGCCGATGCGGATCGAGAAATATTCATCCTCAGGCGAACTCATCCGCCGCATCGATATCACTCGGGTCGCACGCGATGAAAGACACAATCCGATTCCAGCCAGTCTAACCGTGCGCGGGCCGCGGAAAAATAGCGTAACGGAGTTCAACGGCGCGCGCATTGACCAGGACGTGAACTTTACCGACGCCGATTTCACACCGGCCGGCCTTTCGCAATGACACTTGCGGGTTACTTTTTGACCGCGTCTTCGACCAGCCGACCGGCGTTGAGCAGGGCCGCCTCGGCCAGCGGCGGCGCGATCAATTGCAGGCTCGCGACGGGGATTTTCGCCCTGTGCAGGGGCACGGGGATTGCCAGCGCCGGGTTGCCGGCAAAATTGACTGCCGCCGTGTTTTGCAACGGAAGCATCTCCGCTTCGCGAATTCCTATTCTCAAGTTGAGTAGTGGAAGTTCCGGCGGCAGTTTTTGAAGGGTTGGCAACGCGATTAAGTCCACCTTCTCGAAAACTTTGCGCAGCGTCTTCTGCCACGCATCTCGCCTGGCCAATGCGCCGCGGTAACTCGTGGTATAGTTTATCTGACCGAGTCGAAGCACAGACTGGGTTCGAGCTGTGCAAGCGAGCTGAAATCGCCCGTCGCTGATCCACGCCCCCGCTGAGGCGACGGTGGTGCCGTCCTTCTTCGCTTGCTCGAATTGTTCGCTCAGGCTTTGGTCCAGCTCGACCACTTGGAACCCCGTTTTGGCGAGCGCATCGTCGATAGCTTGATCGATTTTTCGATCAGTCCCCTTCAGTTTGAGACGTCCGACCCGGATGCTTTGCGCGGTAGGCTTGGCAGCCTTCGCCGAGGCGTACTTCGCGGCAAAGCCATCCTGAAGAAGTTCCATGCCTTGGACTGTGTGATCGATGTCTCTACCCATTGGGCCGACAGTGTCGAGATGCTTTTCAACCGGATAAACACCTTGGATCGGAATTAAACCGAACGTCGTCTTCAAGCCGACGACACCGCAACATGCGGCAGGCACCCGGACCGAGCCGGCCGTATCCGTGCCGAAAGCCACGTCCGCCATTCCAGACGCCAACGCGACCGCATTTCCAGACGAGGATCCCCCCGGAATCAGGCGTCGCTTCAACGGATTCACGGCCGTCCCGAAATATTCATTCATGCCGGACGGCGACACGGCGAATTCGCTCAGATTAGTTTTGCCGACGATCTGCACGTGACGTCGGCGTGCGATCGCCAGACATGGGGCGTCCTCTTCCGCGGGCTTATGG
The DNA here is from genome assembly GCA_035567015.1 of Chthoniobacterales bacterium. Classification (GTDB taxonomy): domain Bacteria; phylum Verrucomicrobiota; class Verrucomicrobiia; order Chthoniobacterales; family UBA10450; genus AV133. Next base: position 4,587 of record DATMPQ010000047.1, read on the forward strand.
GTTACGGAAAAGATTTCCGAACCGGCGGTCGTAATGACGCCCTTCATGTCGATGTTATCCTTCACGGCGAGCCTCAGACCCTTGCTATCTGGATCCGACGGCCAGTAGTCAATGAAAGCACGATTGCCGGAGAGCTTACTGAAACGAGGCACGAACGAGCAGCCGCTGCATAGGACAAGCGAAGCCAGCGCAACCGGCAACCATTTAGAATCAACAAGGCTGGAGTGTCTCATGGGCGCAACGCTGGATGTCTGCGGGTTGTTTGCAAGCAAGACGTCTGCCGAATCGGATACGAGGCGAGATCTCTAACAGAGCGTTATTGTCGATAAGCGGACGAGTTTCTCAACGGATTATAAGGAACATCGCCGTTTCGTATCGGCGCATAGACGAAGCCGTAGCGGTCCTTTCTTACATCCACCGGCTCAAGAAGTAAGTGTTTGTTTGTCGCCTTTTCAGTGTATTCGATGAGGACGCGGGCCGTTCCATTAAAACCCCACATTTTAAAGCCTGTCCCAAAGAGTCCGCCGTTGGGGTAAAGCTCTTCCAAACCGGCCATGGCATGAAAGCAATTAATAGCCACCCGGTTTTTGCGGTAGCCCCTGTCGTCGGCGCGATATTTGATGGTTCCTCCGTCGAGCAATTGCTTGCGCCTAACTCCCAAATCAAAGCCGGGCTTGGCGATCTCGTAAGGTCCCCACATCGCGACGGCCACCTTTTCCTTCGCAGCCAGCTCGATTGTTTCTTCGAGCGAAAAGTTTCGGCCGGGCGACACAGGACATTTATTTGCGCCCGCAAAAAGGCGGCTGCCTAGCCCATTGAAGACACACAAATGGGGATTGCTCATGAAATCGGCGGGGAGCCAGCTAATCGTGAGCGCTTCAAACTGCCGATTCATGTACGTTCGCGTCGGCAGACCTGGTGTCAGTTTGGCCTGCTTGTTATCCGCAAACACTCGGATGACAGAAATAAACGAGTGCGAATGTTCCGGGTGATTCCCACGGTCTTGGTAAGCGAAAGGAATAATGAAATAGCGTTCGGCCGTATTTTCGCCCTCACCGAGTCGGGCCGAGACTCTGTCTTTGATACGATCTACGATCTGTGTGTAAAGCGGTACGTCGTAGTTTGAAAAATCGACACCCCGCGGGGGCGAGCCTGCCTGCGCGACTAGCGGCAAGGCAAGAAGGAAAACGAAGGTTCGGAAAGACATATGGGTCAAATTACCAATGAATGGGCTCAATTGGAAGGCCGTTAGTCTATGAATCCCGTTTAGGGTTCGCATTCGCGACTCCGATTCCCGTCATACCGGGAGCCTACTGGGCTCGAACCTTTATCTTCCACGGGACGTTCGACTTCGTTTTCAGGTCGACAGGGTATCCAAGCGTAGAGGTAACCTCGGTATGCAGGCTTGCGACGAAAGCCGTGTTGCCCGGCGATTGTTAACCGCCGCGCAGCTGAGCGTCGTGTGCAAGAACTCTTGCACAAAACCCAAAAATAATAGCTTGCGACGTCGTTTCAGATCCGAAGTCCGTCGCGCCCGTGTGCAAGAGTTTGTGCAAGAAATGAGGCGACTTCTGCTCGGCCTCTGAACATCCGGAAAAAAATTAAAATCTGGGTGATCTACACAGGTAAAATTGGTCAGATTTGATGTGCAAAGAAAAGCAAAGAAACCGCGAAAACTTCAATTTTAAGTCCGTTGCGTCTGCCACCTCACCACATCGGCGTTCTCGGCGATTGATCTCAAGCGCGTTCTTGTGGCCACGCCAAAAGCAATTCACAAACTCGTGCAGTTTTGAATCGGGAAGCAAGGCTTGAACTTCGATTCCAGGAAACAAATGGTCGGAGCTAACTATCGCGCCCGAACGAATCGCTGGGTCTAACTCTTGCTCCTTAGCCGAACGACCATGAACGAGTCACCCGAACCAAAGCGCCTTCAGCCAAAGCTAATGACGCAGGGCAAGTTCTTCACGATGCTCATCGCTCTTCTTGTGGGCGCGTCATGGAACATCGTCAGGGATTACCGCGCTAATGGCAGCGCATCGGCGCTAACGATCGGTGCGTCGATCGTCGCATTTGTCGCCTGTTCCGGCATCGTCGCTATCGTGGGCTGGTACGCAAACAAACCGGAAGAGTAAGACCGTATGCATTTCAAGCCTAGCGGATTGATCCCCATCGCAGCCGGCATTTATCTGCTGCTGCTAGTGTATCGCGTCGTGCCACGCAAATCCAAAGACCCAGAGAAAATGGAGATATGGCATCGGAAGTTTGACAAGATGATGAAGATTGTCAGCCCACTACTAATTGGATTCGGGTTCTTGGAATCGTTCGGGGTTTTGTGAGAGAGAGAAGATAGCTTTCTCTCCGCGCCTTTGCGCCGGCCAGTCTTTCGAGCGACAACCTCAAAGGCCTGGCCACCGTCATGGAAGTCTACTGAGCCGCCACCGCGCGACCGCAGGATGAGATCGAAATGACTGCATGGATAGGAAATTCGCTAAAAAACGAGCCGCTAATTTGAATTAGACTTGGACAAAGAAAAGAGATAGCAGGGCTCTCCGAACCAGGCCAAGACCAATTCACGGACTCGCGCAGATTTGAACCGGAAAAGAACGGCTTGAACTTCGATTCCAAAATCTCGTAGAAGATTCGTGGAGAAACGAAGCAGCCCCGAAAGCGTTCGGGGTCACATCGGACCATAAAGCTGCGTTGCTAATGCCAATGAAAACAACTCCAAAGCAAAAGGCCCGCCTCGGCTTCGGCTGGGCTCCTGATTTACCTGACAATCGCGATCATCTCTATGCTGCGCCGCTGGCGAAACTGGGCCCGCTTCCGCGCAAGATTGATCTGCGCAAACATTGCCCGCCGGTTTACAATCAGGGACAAATCGGTTCCTGCACCGCGAACGCGATCGCCGCGGCCATCGAGTTTGATCGCACGAAACAAAAACTCGCCGATTTCATCCCGTCGCGCCTGTTCATTTATTACAACGAACGAAGCATGGAGCGCAGTGTGCCCATCGACAACGGCGCCCAGATTCGCGATGGAATCAAAAGCGTCGGCAAACAAGGCGCGTGCCCGGAACCCGAATGGTCCTATGACGATACTCCCGCCGACCCGACGACAAACGTTTGGCCGGCGGGCGCCAAGCCTGCGCAGAAACCGCCGAAGTCCTGCTACACGGACGCGAAAAAATTCCGCGCCGTGAGTTACCAGCGCGTGGGCCGCACGCTCACGCAGATGAAAGGGTGTCTGGCCGACGGCTATCCATTTGTTTTTGGTTTCACCGTTTACGACAGCTT
>DATMPQ010000048.1:0-10037 GCA_035567015.1 Chthoniobacterales bacterium
TCTTCCACCGTGCGCGAAATTTTTGGCAGCACGCGATGGAAGATTGTCGATACGGGCGGCGGACTCCGTCGATGGCAAATCGATCTTTATTATGGCGAGGATGAGCCATTGGGTCCTGGCCGGTTCATGGCCCGGCCGCGCGGGACGGCGTTTGAGTATGCGTATTCGGAAGGGAGAATTAGTAAGTGAGGTGAGTCCTTTCACCATTCGGCTCAGTTTTCACGGCGATCTTGCCTTTTTTCTAAAATCGAAAGCGGGTAATAAAATTGTCGAGCGCCGTCTCGGTGAGAAGACCTCGGTAAAAGATGTGATTGAGTCGTGCGGAGTGCCGCATCCCGAGATTGACTTGATCTTGGTGAACGGGCAGCCGGTTGATTTCTCTCACATTTTGGAATGCGAACAAGAGATTGATGTCTATCCCATCCATTCGCCGCATACGCTTTTCCAAGAAAATCGGTTACAAGTCAGGATAATCGATCGGTTTATCGCTGATGGCCATCTCGGAAAACTCGCCCGCGATCTGCGCCTGCTCGGTTTCGATGTCCTTTACGATCGGGATGCGCAAGATCGACATCTACTCGCCGCCCTGAGCATCGAGAACCCCGAAATTATCGGGGCTCGCGAAGGCCTTCGGAGTCGAGCCCTGCTCACGCGCGATCGCTGGTTGCTCATGCACAAGGTCGTGCGACATGGCTATTATCCGCGCTCCCAAGACCCGGCTGAACAAACCATCGAAGTAATGCGGCGCTTTGATCTCTTCTCCTCGATCGCTCCATTTACGCGTTGCCTGCGTTGCAATGCGCTGCTCGAAAAAGTAGAGAAAGCCGATGTGATTGAGAATCTCGAGCCGCTCACGCGAATCCATTACGAGCATTTCCGGCGTTGCACGGGCTGCCGCCAAATTTACTGGCCAGGATCGCATTTTGACAAGTTGCGCGCGCGCATTGCAGGAATTCGCGCAACGCTGGCCCCCGAATCTCGATCTGAGAACCAAACATGAAAAAATCGATTCTTGTTTCGTTAGGCGCAATCGTTGTGTTCGTTTGCAGTTCGCTTGCTTATGGGCCGACCGGTCATGAAATCGTCGGCGGAATCGCCGACAAGTTGCTCGCGAACACCCCAACGGCCGCCAGGGTCAATGCGCTGATCGACGGGATCACGCTCGAAAAAGCATCGGTCATTGCCGACGAAATCAGAGGTTGGGATAAGAATGGCGTCGATGGTCTCGCCGAGTTTCCTTATTATTCGGATCATCCAAAGATCGACAAGCAACTGCGCGATTTCTGGCGGGCGAATCCACCGACGCAAGATCTGAATTCAGCGGTTCCATCGCATCATTGGTTTCACTTCACCGATGTGCCGGTGCTGAACGCGGCGAAATATTCGGACGGCAAAACGGGGCGCAGCAGGTGGGACATCGTGCATATGATCAATTACTGCATCGCGGTTTTGCAGGGTGAAACGCCAGAAAACAATCCGCGCAAGATCACGAAACCGGTCGCAGTGATTTTGCTCGCTCATTACGTGGGCGACATTCATCAGCCGCTGCATGTCGGCGCCGAATATTTTGATGAAGCCGGCCACGCGGTCGATCCAGAAAAAGGCACAGCGGCTCTTGGGGACGAAGGGGGAAACACATTCGCGCTTTACCTCAAGACTGGAACGCCGGAAGAAATGACGCATCGCGCTTTGAAGCTACATCCGTTTTGGGACAATGAAGCAGTCATGGCGAACTTACCATCGCTATCGTTCACGATGTCGAAGGAAGAAAGATACGAGAAGACTGAGCGCGCCAAGCGCCGATTAATCGATCGGCTCACGCGCGAAGAACCCACCGACTGGCGATTGCCGGGCAGCGTCGCGTTGAAAAATTACGCGGAGGCGTGGGCCGACGAGATCCTGCCGATCGCGCGGGAGGCGCACGAGCGATTGCGATTCACAAATGTGCATGCGCAGCACGAAGAAAACCGGGTCGTGGCGGCCGGAGTTGCGCGGGAAAAAAGTGCGCCCGATCATGTGGCCTACGCCGATTGGGCAGCGAAAATTGTTCAGGAGGAAATGCACAAGGCCGGCTGGCGCCTCGCCGATCTGCTAGAAAAAGCGCTTAGATAAAACGAGCGCCGACGTTTCATCGGCGCTCGTCAAATGCGCTTGTAAAATCGTGAATCGTGAATCGTTAATCTGTCGTAACGATGTAACCTTTCAACGAATCACGGACGTCCGATTACGCTTCGGTTTTCTTGGCCGACTTGTTGCACTCTGTCTTGAGTTTGGCGTATTGATCAGCCGAAAGAATTCCTTTCGCCTGTTTCAAGAATTTTGCGCGACTTTCTTTCGTGCAGCCCGCCTTCGTGCACTCCGCCTGCCAGGCCTCAATCTTCGCCTTTTGATCCGGCGTGAGATTGAGACTTGCCAAATTGGCGCACGCGGCCTGATTGGACGCATTCTTTGCGCAACACGCTTTTCCACCTGCGAAAGCGGGCGATGCCGCAAGCATCGCTACCGCTACTACTGCTGTTCCGAGAATTTTAATCATGGTGAATGCTGAGACAGGTGCGATGCAAGAACTGTTCAATTTATATTCGTCGATGATCTGTCTTTGTCATTCTAACCTCAGAATGGAAAAAGCTGATGGCGAAGGCGAACCAAGCTTTGAAATGCCCCGTTAGAACCAAGGAACGACGGCTGCCCAGCCGTCTCGCCTTCATACAGATCTTTTCGCGCCGCTACCTTTGCGAGCTTAACTGCGCCTGCCCGCGGCGCAGATTGTCGGCCGCACCTTTCAACTCCGGCTTGAGACGCAGCGCTGCCTCAAATTCCGGGATGCTCTCCCGGGGTTTCCCGGATGCAAGCAGGGCCAACCCCAGATTGTTATGAGCCTCGGCACTGTTGGGATTCAGCCGGAGCGCTTCGTGAAGTTGCTCGATAGCCTCTGGCATTCTGCCCACCAACTCCAGCGCGAGTCCAAAGTCAGCCCGAATGTCTGCGTCTTTGGGCGCAAACTGTAACGCGCGGCGCATCTCCTCAACCGCGGCTTGATCGCGGTTCTGCTTCCACAGTGCGAGGGCAAGCTGCGCGTGCGCTTTCGGCGCGTCCGGCTGTGAACGGATTGCGGCTTGGAAATACTCGATGGCTTCCGGCAGCCGGCCTTGGAGCGTACGAGTAACGCCCATGCCCACCAGGCCGTCGTAGAAATTGGGGTCGATCTGCAATGTTTTCTCAAAATGCGCCGCGGCTTCGTCGTATCTGCCGCTACCGCCCATGACCAGGCCCAGATTGTATTCTATGTGGAGATTAGGTGGAGTAACTGCGAGCGCGTGGTTATACAAAGTGAAGCTGTTACTCCAGAGATGAATCTGCGCGTTCGTAAGCGTAGCAAGAATCAGTAGAAACACGCCGGCGATTCCTGCGCGGAGCGATGGCGCAACACGCCAGCTCCTGGCGATGTCCGCTAATCCGAACACAAGTGCAACGAACAAACCGATTGACGGAATATAAAAGTAGCGGTCCGCCATGGTTTGCCCGCCAACCTGAACAAGTCCTATGACAGGAACCAATGTTCCCAGAAACCAAAGCCAGCCTACGATGAGGTACGGCTGGATTCTCCGCTGGAAAAGACAAAACGCCGTAATTCCAATCAGCAGGAATGCTGCGCCGATGATCTGCCAAACCGGTATGCCCGACGGCGAAAACGGATAATAGACCGCCAGATCATTCGGCCAGAACGCAAGCAGTAAGTATTTCAGATACGAGACAAGCGCGTTCGACAGCCGCAGCACAATAGGGGCATCGACGAATGTGCGTACAGCCCGACCATGAGATTGTGCGATGAATGTGATAACCGCCGACGCCGCGACGATAGCAAACAACGGGATTTTCTCCCGCACCAGCGACACGATCCCTGAATCCGCTTCCCTGTGGGAAGCGCCCCGAGGATGTTCTTTCGCCATCGGATCTGCCAGATGCCTCAGCGGCCAGTAGTCGAGCAGCAACATCACGAAAGGCCAGGTCACCAGCATCGGTTTGGCCAACAGACCCAGTGCAAGCGCGACGGCGGTCCATGCATACCACTTGCGCGAACGCGCCTCGACATAGTGCGTGTAGGCGATAAGCGAAAGCAGGCCGAAGAATGTCGAGAGCGTATCCTTGCGCTCAGCCGCCCACGCGACTGATTCTACGTGCAACGGGTGCAGCGCAAAAAGCGCTGCGACCAGCGCGCTCGGCCACCGGGCTCGAGTCGTGCGAAGAAGAAACCAAAACAGCAGCAGCGTGTTTGCCACATGAATGAGTGCGTTAACAAGCAGATGGCCACCTGTGTCCATGCCGAAGAGTTGGCTGTCGATCATATGTGCGATCCACGTGAGTGGATGCCAGTTTGCCGCGTGAAAAGTGGTGAACGCCCATGCAAGTCCCGCGCGGGTAACACCGCGATTCACCATTGAATTTTCCTGGATATACGTGGGGTCATCGAGAGTGATGAACTGATGCCCGATCACTTGCGCATAAATAGCGAACGTCATTACCGCCAGACCGAGCAGGATGAGGAGATCGGGTCGCCCGAATGTTGTAGCGTTCCTCAGGGGCGCGGCGCTTCGCTTATTGGCTGAGGTAGCGCCACCAGCTTTTCTCTTTTGCGCTGTCCGTTTGGCCATGCCGTTTGCGAAGCTACCAAACCACGGATAACCGACCACCCGGCCAGCGCATGAGCCTAATCACCACTTTCGCGTAATCTCTCATGGCCTTTTGTCCTGTTGTCTCGCGGCCCGTGGTCAGTGGTGTCATTTGCCACTTTAGCAGCGAACAGACGCGGCGCACGCAATAGAGCAGACAGGGACGGACAGAATGAGAGGCAAGGCAATGAGGGATGGCTGCCCAGCCGTCCCTCCCTGACACTGATCTTTTCGCACCGCTACCTTTGCGAGCTTAGCTGCGCCTGCGCGTGGCGCAGGCTGTCGGCCGCAACTTTCAACTCCGGCTTGAGACGCAGCGCTGCCTCAAATTCCGGAACGCTCTCCCGGGGTTTCCCAGATGCAAGCAGGGCCAGGCCCAGATTGCTATGGGCCTCGGCATTGTTGGGATTCAACCGGAGCGCTTCGTGAAGTTGATCCATAGCCTCCGGAATTCTGCCCAACCCCGCCAGCGCCAGTCCAAGATTGTTCCGAATGTCCGCGTCTTTGGGCGCCAACTCTGACGCACGGCGCATTTCATCGAGCGCGGCTTCGTTGCGGTTCTGCTTCGCCAATGTCAGGCCCAGCAGATTGTGCGCTTTGGGCGCGTCCGGCTGCGAACGGATTGCCGCTTGGTAATATTCGACGGCTTCTGGCAGCCGGCCTTGGTAAAAACGGGTAGCGCCCATGTTCGACAGCGACACGTAGTCATCGGGCCTGATTTGCAGGGCCTTCTCAAAATGCGCCGCGGCTTCATCGTATCTGCCGCTACCGCCCATGGCCAGACCCAGACCGTTTTCTATGTGGATATCAGGCGGGGCCACTGCGAGCGCGTGCTTAAACAAAGTGAAGCTGTCACTCCAGCGATGAATTTGCGCGTTCGTAAGAGTAGCAAGAACCAGTAGAACCCCGCCAGCTATTCCTGCGCTGACCGATGCCGCAACACGCCAGCTCTTGGCGATGTCCGCTAATCCGAACACCACTGCAATGAACAAACCGATTGACGGGATATAGAAGTAGCGATCCGCCATGGCTTGCCCGCCAACCTGAACAAGTCCGATAACGGGAACCAGTGCTCCCAAGAACCAAAGCCAGCCTACGATGAGGTAAGGCCGGATGTTCCCTTGGAAAAGACAGAATGCTGTAATCCCAATCAGCAGGAACGCTGCGCCTATGATCTGCCAGGCCGGTATGCCCGCCGGCGCGAGCGAGTAATAGACAGTCAGATCATTCGGCCAGAACGTGAGCAGTAAGTATTTCGCATACGAGACAAGCGCGTTCGACAGCCGCAGAGCAATAGGAAAATCTGTGAATGTGCGCACAGCGCCTGCATGAGATTGCGCGATGGATGTGATAACCGCGGACGCCGCCACGAGAGCAAATAACGGCAATTTCTCGCGCACGAGCAGCCAAAGTTTTGTAGCCACTTCCTTGCGGGAAGTAAGCTCGAAACGCCGCAACGGCCAGTAGTCGAGCAGCAACATTACGAAAGGCCAAGTCACCAACATCGGTTTGGCCAACAGTCCCAGCGCGAGCGTTACCGATGTCCACGCGTATTGGCTGCTCGAGCGTTCCTCTGCATAGCGCACATAAGCGATCAAGGATAGCAATCCGAAAAATGTGGACAATGTATCTTTGCGTTCAGACGCCCAAGCGACTGACTCCACGTGCAACGGATGAAGCGCAAAAAGCGCCGCGATCAGCGCGCTTGGCCATCGAGCGTGTGTTGTTCGCAGCAGAAACCAGAAGACGAGCAACGTGTTTGCCACATGAATCAGGGCGTTAACGAGCAGATGGCCACCTGCGTTCATGCCGAAGAGTTGGCTGTCGATCATATGTGCGATCCACGTGAGTGGATGCCAGTTTGCCGCGTGAAAAGTGGTCAACGCCCAAGCGAGTCCCGCGAGCGTAACGCCGCAATTCACCATTGGGTTCTCCCTGATATACGAATCGTCGTCGAGAGTGATGAACTGATGCCCGATCACTTGCGCATAAATCCCAAACGTCATTACCGCCAGACCGAGCAGGATGAGGAGATCGGGTCGCCCGAATGTTGTAGCGTTCCTCAGCGGCGCGGGGTTTCGCTTATTGGCTGCGGTAAGGCCACCAGCTTTTCTCTTTTGCGCTGTTCGTTTGGCCATGTCGTTTGCGAAGCTACCAGAGCGTTCAATTGGTGGTCAAAAAATATGGCTGGCGCGACCTCATTCGCGCGTTAGAACAATCCGCAATGTCCGTTATCTCGGAACCCGTTCGTCCAATTCAACTCTCGGAAATACAGGAAGCCCGGAAGCGAATCGCAAACATCATCGTCCGCACGCCGCTGATTCGCCTCGAACTGGGAGCAGAGTTTCCGGACATTCAACTCAAGCTAGAGCCGGCCTTGATACAGATCTTTCCGCGCCGCTACCTTTGCGAGCTTAACTGCACCTGCGCGCGGCGCAGATTGTCGGCCGCAGCTTTCAACTCTGGCCTAAGACGCAGCGCTGCCTCAAATTCCGGAATGCTCTCCCGGGGTTTCCCAGATGCAAGGAGGGCCAACCCCAGATTGGTATGGGCCGGGGCACTGTTGGGATTTAACCGCAGCGCTTCGTGAAGTTGATCAATCGCCTCCGGAATTCTGCCCAACCGCATCAGTGCCGTTCCAAGATCGTTCCGAATGTCCGCGTCTTTGGGTGCCAACTCTGCCGCGCGGCGCAGTTCATCGAGCGCGGCTTCGTTGTGGTTCTGCATCGCCAACGCCATTCCCAGCAGGTTGTGCCCTTTAGGCGCATCCGGCTGCAAACGGATTGCCGCTCGGGAATACTCGATGGCTTCTGACAGCCGGCCTTGGTGAAAACGGGTAACGCCCACGTTCAACAGCGACAGGTAGTCATCGGGCTTGATTTGCAGGGCCTTCTCAAAATGCGCCGTGCCTTCATCGTACCTGCCGCTCCTGCGCAGGGCATACCCCAGACTGTTTTCTATGGGGGGATTAGGTGGAGTGACTGCGAGCGTGTGCTCAAACAAAGTGAAGCTGTCACTCCAGCGATGAATCTGCGCGTTGGTAAGAGTAGCAAGAACCAGCAGAACCACGCCGGCTATTGCCGCGCTGAGCGAGGGGGCAAACTCTCGTGTTTTCACGACGTCGGCTGATCCGAATACGAGCGCAATGAACAAACCGATTGAGGGAATATAGAAGTAGCGGTCCGCCATGGTTTGCCCGCCAACCTGAACGAGTCCGATAACGGGAACCAGTGTTCCCAAGAACCAAAGCCAGCCTACGATGAGGTAAGGCCGGATTTTCCCTTGGAAAAGACAGAATACCGTAATTCCAATGAGCAGGAACGCCGCGCCGATGATCTGCCCGGTCGGTATGCCCGTCGCTGTGTACGGATAATAGACAGCCAGATTATTCGGCCAGAACGTGAGCAGTAAGTACTTCGCATACGAGACCAGCGCGTTCAATAGCCGCAACGCAATAGGAATATCGCTGAATGTGCGCACAGCGCCTGCATGAGATTGCGCCACGGCTGTGACAACAGCGGACGCCGCCACGAGAGCGAACAACGGCAACTTCTCCCGCAGCAGAGGTGCAATCGAAACGAGGAAATTCTTCCGGCTTGTCGATTGAGACAGGCGGCGCAACGGCCAGTAGTCGAGCAGCAACATTACGAAGGGCAAGGTCACCAGCATCGGTTTGGCCAATAGCCCCAGCGCGAGCGTTATGAATGTCCACGCGTAGCGGCTGCTCGAGGGCACCTCTGCGTAACGCACGTAAGCGATCAGCGATAGCAATCCGAAAAATGCGGACAACGTATCTTTGCGTTCAGACGCCCAGGCGACCGACTGCACGTGCAACGGATGAAGCGCAAAAAGCGCAGCGACCAGCGCGCTCGGCCAGCGGGCGTGTGTTGTTCGCAACAGAAACCAGAAGACAAGCAACGTGTTTGCCACATGAATCAGCGCGTTAACGAGCAGATGGCCACCTGCACTCATGCCGAAAAGTTGGCTGTCGATCATATGTGCGATCCACGTGAGTGGATGCCAGTTTGCCTCATGAAAAGTAGTAAACGCCCAAGCGAGTCCCGCGAGCGTAACGCCGCGATTCACCATTGGGTTCTCCTCGATGTACCGATTGTCATCGAAAGCGATGAACTGATGGCCGATCACTTGCGCATAAATCGCAAACGTCATTATCGCCAGACCGAGCAGGATGAGGAGATCGGGTCGCCCGAATGTTGTAGCGTGCTTCAGGGGCGCGGCGCTTCGCTTATTGGCTGCGGTAAAGCCAACAGCTTTTCTCCTTTGCGCTGTCCGTTTGGCCATGCCGTTTGAGAGACTACCAGACCACGGATAACCGACTACCCGACCAGCGCATGAGCCTAATCACCCCTTTCGCGTAATCTCCCATGGTCTCATTCCATCGACATACGTAAGACAGCCGTCCCGGCTGTCATGGCAGACGGGCTTCCAGCCTGTCGTTTGATTCGACATGCCAGAGGCATGTCTGCCCTGACAGGCGGGAAGCCTGTTTTACGCCTTAAACTCGAGCGCGCCGTTTTTTGCATCGACATGGATGGTTTGGCTTTCGCGGACTTTGCCTTCGAGGATGTCGATGCTGAGCGGGTCGAGGATTTCTTTTTGAATCGTCCGCTTGAGAGGGCGCGCACCGTAAACCGGGTCGTAACCTTTGCGCGCAATCAGTTCTTTGGCCGAGTCCGAGAGATTGAGCGTGATTTTCTGCTGCTCGAGCCGTTTCGTTAGGCGGCGAAGCTGAATTTCAACGATCTGCTTGAGATCGTCTTCGGTCAGGCGATCGAAAATGATGATCTCATCGACGCGATTGAGAAACTCGGGGCGAAAATGTGCGCGCAGCGCGTCCATCACGAGACGCGAACGCGCTTCGCGCGATTCTTCCTCGCTGATGAATTGCGAGCCGATGTTCGAGGTCATGATGATGACTGTGTTCTTGAAATCGACAGTCCTCCCCTGCCCGTCCGTGATCCGGCCATCGTCGAGCACTTGAAGGAGCACGTTGAACACGTCCTGATGCGCCTTTTCGATTTCGTCGAAAAGAACCACTGAATACGGTTTGCGCCGGACGGCTTCGCTCAATTGCCCGCCTTCTTCATAACCGACGTAACCCGGTGGCGCCCCGATCAACCGCGCGACAGTGTGTTTCTCCATGTACTCGCTCATGTCGATCCTGATCATGGCGTTTTCGTCGTCGAACAGAAATTCGGCGAGCGCCCGGCTCAGCTCGGTTTTGCCCACACCGGTCGGTCCAAGAAAAATGAAGGAGCCGATGGGACGATTCGGATCCTGCAAACCAGCCCGGGCGCGGCGCACCGCGTTGGAAACGGCCTTGATCGCTTCGTCCTGCCCAACCAC
>DATMPQ010000049.1:0-7032 GCA_035567015.1 Chthoniobacterales bacterium
AATACTCGACCTTCAACCTAAGATCGACATGTTCGATGTTGTGCTTCATCGGGACTGCGAGATAAGGCTCGCCGTAGAAAGAGCGAGCGATGAGTGCGATCGCGCGTTTGGGCACGAATTCGCGCACAAAAACTACGCCGCGTCGCCACGTGTCCGCGGATTTTTTGCGAACATAAAACCGCAAATTCACTTCTTCAAAATCACGGTGCAATGGAACGGGCAGACCGAGCAGGCGCGTATCGAGGAAAAGAAAGCCGACAACGCTGACGAAGGTCTCTCGATTTTCGTAATCGATCTCGGTGCCGGTTGGACGAGCGGCGTTATGATTCGAGGATCGACCACGTAATTGAGCATGCCGAGATAACGCCAGTTGGCAGTGAGAGATGGTTTCACGCCCGAAAATTTGTCGGCGCGACAGATTCTCGCCCTATTTGCCGATCAGTGCAGGAGTCTTTCGAGCGAGGGGTCAGGCGCAGTGCCGAGGGAGGTGGCTTTTGCGTAATGCTGTTTGGCCAGGTCTTTCGCAGGCGGTTGCGCAGTGGCGTAAATGACCGCGAGATTAAAATGTGCGTCGGCATAATCGGGATTGGCGGCGATGGCTTCGAGCATTTCTTTTTCCGCCGCTTCCTGCCAGCCCTTTTGGCTCGCGGTGATGCCGAGATAATTGTGCGCCGTGGCGCTCTGGGGGTTGATGGCAAGCGACTTGGTCAGCTCGGTGAGCGCGGCATCGAATTTGGCCTGCCGGTAATAGACGATGCCGAGCGTGGTGTGAGCAAATTCGTCCTTGGGTGAGACCGCGACAGCCTTTTTCAAGGTTAGCTCGGCAGCTTTAAATCTGCCGCTGCGAAAATAAACGACGCCAAGATTGGAAAGCGAATAGAGGTTGTTCGGACTCTTGGTCAGAATTTCCTGATATTGTTTTTCCGCGCTCCGATATTTGCCGTGCTCGAAGTTATCTTTTGCCGCGCGCGCGACGGTCCGCAGATCATCGGGCACGTCCGGTTGGAACCCGCTCGATGCACGGGCGGCGCTGGAATCATCCGTCGCCGCCCCGTTCCCGGCGGCCGCCGGTTTTTCCGTTCCATCCTGGCCGTTAATTTTAACAGAGCTCATCGACGATTTTTTGGCGAATGTAAAACTTGCTTTCAATGCTGCTGGATTCTGGTCCGAGAGCGAGACTACCGGCAGCCGCAACAAGGCGAGCTCTTCGTCGCTCAACTTCGTTATCGGCTGGGCGAGCAGTTCGATTTGCTCGTTCAAGGTGTCGGATTTGATCTTCAGTTTGTCGAACTCCGCGAGCATGAGCTTCTTCGCCTGATCCCGCCGCGCTTCCTCCTGCCGTTCGCGAACGACGATGTTGCGCAGGATTTCATTTTCCCTGGTGAGCCGCGTAGTTTCCTCGGCGTTTGCGCCGGTGAGCTTCGCTTTCTCGAGCTGAGCGGCGGCATCATCCAGTTGGGAACGAAGATCAGCGACTTTGGTCTCGAAATCCCGATTTTGCTTCTGACTCGCAGCCAGTTGCTGTTGAAGCTGCGCGATCTGACTTTTTACGTTCACGAGTTCCTGTTCTTTTTTCGGCTTGTCCTCGCTAAGCTCGTGCACGCTCTTCTCCGCATCCGCCAGTTTGTGTTTTAAGTCGCTGTTTTCGGCGACGAGCACTTGCACGCGCTGCTGCGCTTCTTTCATGCCTCTTAATTGAGCGAGCGCGTCGTCGCGTTCTTTAGAAGTGTTCGCGATCTCCTTTTTGGCTTCGGCGGCTTTCGCAGTCGCTTCATCCTTTCCCTTTTCCGCGACTACGCGACCCTTTTCAGCGACAATGAGAGCCTTCTTCAATTGTGCAATCTCTGCCACCAAGGCTTCCTGCTGCTTCGTGCGGTTGTCGGCGGAGGACTCGATTTTCTTTAAAGATTCGTGAGCTTGGGCAAGTTGGTCGCGGACCTGGCGCTCTGCCCCTTTGGACTTGCCCAATTCACTCTGTGCTTTTTCGAGTTTGGAGTTCGTTTCCTCCAGACGGCCATGGAGGGATTCCTTTTCTTTTTCCACCGCGGTGATTCGGTCGCGCGATTTTTGTAGTTCGCTCTGCAACTGATCGACCTTTTCGCGCAATTTCAGGGTGGCCTCTCGAATCGCAGCATCGTTCGGCACTTGCACCGCCACCTCCTCTCGCGGCGTGACAATTTCGACACTTGGTCGCGCCGGGCCGGGGTTTTGTGGAAGCGGCGGAGTGTTCCCCGGCGGTGGTGTAGCCCCGGCTGCCAGGTCATTTTGTGTGGGCACTTTGTCCTGCACCCGCAAGACGCTCTCGCTGATTTTTCGACCCCGATATTCCACGATGGCGGGCTGCCAAGCGGCGTGTCTTTTGTGCAACTCATCGATAAGGCTGCCGGCGAATCGGTATTTTGCCAGGGCCGCCTTAAACTGGTTGTCGTGCTCCAGGTTTTCGCCCTCCTGCGAAGTCATATAGGCCTTCAGAAAAATTTCGTTCGGATCGTCGGACTGCGCCAGAAGCCGGCCGGAGGCGAGGAGGAAAAAGAAACCGGCCAGCAAAATCGAACCGATTCTCTTCATGCGACGCCGAGGCGGAATGGTAATCCGCCCACCCCCAATTGCCATCCAAGCTTCCACTTAATTCCCAGGATAAGCGGAGAGCGTGCCAAAGTGCCAGGTGCTTTGCCTTTGCAATCTGAGGTCTAAAAACTAAAATCTAGGGTTTCAGCCGGTGGTCGTAGCTCAATGGTAGAGCTCCAGATTGTGGTTCTGGTTGTTGCGGGTTCGAGTCCCGTCGGCCACCCACCTCCCAAATCCCAAATCGCAAGTTCCAGATCTAACGCGGAGCGAGTCCTCTGGCTCGTGTTTTTTCGCTTGCTCAAGCGCGCGATTGGTTGTCGCTCTTAGGATCGATGGATTGGCATGGCCGGTGCTTTCGGGATACGGCCCATGGACGCGACCGTAGATTTATTTGGGCAATCCCAATTTCGCCCCGCGGTCCCCAGCTCCGGGGAGCGCATTCTCAACGATGAACATCCGCGCGATTGCGACAATCTGGAAAATTGCTCGCGGGCTGCGAGATTGTCGCCGCGCTGGACGGTAGGGATTTTCTCGCAGCCTAACGAGCAATCTCCGTCTTCCTAGCGCCCACGTCGTTGCGGATTCTTGCAAAGGTAGTGCCGCGCAGTGACAATCTGGTTGGGTGTCTGTAGCTCAACTGGATAGAGCATCTGACTTCGGATCAGAAGGTTGTGGGTTCGAATCCCTCCAGGCACGAAGTTTTCGACAATTGTCAGTTGTGTTTCCTTGGAAATGCGACGAGATTGCCGCCCATTGGATCAAGTTCTGTTCTGTTCGTTGCGTGGTAGATCGTCAGTTGAGGTTTCCTCAGTGGTGATTTGAAACCCGATTCTCGGGAACGGCTCTGTAGCTGGCAGTTATTTTCCAAAATCAAATCACAATGAAACTATATGTAGGAAATCTCTCCTTTGAGACTACTGAAAACGATCTTCAAGATCTTTTCGAAAAACACGGCAAAGTCGCCGAAGTGGCGCTGATGATGGATCGCATGACTGGCAAGTCGCGCGGTTTCGCCTTCGTCACGATGGCCGACACGGCCGAAGCCAATGCTGCTATGGCCGCGCTCAACGGCAAAGAAGTCGGCGGGCGAACGTTGAACGTGAACGAGGCTCGCGCACGTGAAGAGCGTCCGCGTCCATACGCCGGGGAGCGGCGGTAAATAATCTGATCGAGCTGAGCCGGCGCTCATTGATTTGAGCGCCGACTCGCCCGGTCGAGCATCATGGATCCCAGGAAAGCGATCGAGCTGGAGGGAAAAATCATTTCCGTTCTCGCGGGCACAATGTTTCGTGTTGAGCTTGCGAACGAACATCTCGTTCTCGCGCACATTTCCGGAAAGATGCGCAAACGCTTTATTCGCCTGACCATCGGCGACCGGGTGAAGCTGGAAATGTCCCCCTACGATATCGACAAAGCGCGCATCGTTTATCGACTTGGCTAATGGAATTTTATGAAGTTTTTTGCAACCACAGTGCCAAAAGAAACAAAGAGACCAATCATTAAACGCATCCTGGTCAGATGCCCTTCGACCGCGAAACTGACGCCAACCGGCAAAACGATCGAGGAAAGCTTGTGGGCTGCCACCAAGGTCAAGAACAACAAATTAACCTGCCCGCACTGTCTGCAAGTCCATATCTGGACAAAAAAAGACGTCGTTCTTGCTCGCTAAGACCGACGAGCGATTCGAACCAGAGAGTTCGCGCTAGCTGCGCTTTGCCGTAAAATTCGACGCGCCACCGGACGCGCATTTTTCGTTGCCGTCCACCGCAGCTTGACATTCCAGTCGCGGAGCGATTACGAGTCGCATCCGTGAATGCGCCGAGCGACAGCCGCCGCGAACTCGACGCCATGGTGGTCGAGATCGAACTGACGCTGACCAGCATTGTTCAGGGCGTTGCGCTTTATTTCCTGATCGACAACGCGCGGACCGTCTTGTCGATTCAACAAAGCGCTTTCTGGCTCTATGTCGTCGCCGGATTATTCATCATCCTGATCTTCTGGTCGCGATCGGTCGTTCACACACTCACCCTGATCCGCTGGCCTCTGGAGTTTGGGCACAATTTCTTTTACATCGCATGTGCGCTGGGCGAGTCGCTTCTCTTCACACGGCTGAGCAATCCGCGAGAGTGGTTCGCGACCGGCGCGCTTTACGCAGCGATCGTCTGGTTGCTTTTCATTTACGATTTCCGTCTCATTCGCGCCCGTGAACGCGACAGCGCAGGAGAAGCGAGCGACCGGTTATACGAATTGGTCACGCGAGACCAGCGAATCAATGTCGGCGCGCTGGTGCCGGCGCTCTTCTTGTTGAACCTGGCTTGCGTGATCTGCATCCGCACTTGGCCTGAGTTCTTTACTGTCCGCAACGGCCACGTCTGGCTGGCTGCGGTCCAGCTCCTGGCCCTCGGTATTTATCTTCTCTACGTCCTCCGCTTCTTCAGAACTCTTGCGCCGTTAATCTCGCGCGCGCGGCAGGAGTGGCACAGTGGATCGAATCCCTGATGCCGCCTTGAATGAAAAACGCCGTGACTCAACGGTGGGCTGTCTGTTTCTCGCTCTCACGCAGGAAGGAGCGGATCACGGTCTTATTGTTGTACGCGATGGCGGCCGCTCGGGTCTTTCTTTTCTCCGCGGTCTTTCCCTTTTTTAACAACGTTGATGAGCGTCGCCATTTTGACCTCGTGATGAAATATGCATCCGGCCATCTTCCTCGCGGGCCAGAGTTAATTTCACCGGCATCACTTTCGTACCTCTCGCGCTACGCGTCACCGGAGTTTCTCGCTGCGCCGGAGAATTTTGAGGGAGGATATTACGGTCCGTTATGGACCCATCCGGCGGAAGAAATCGCGCCGACGCTCGCCGCCATCGAAGAGATCTGGGGCCACACGCCAAATCAGGAATGCTCGCAGCCGCCGCTTTATTATGTAGTGGCGGCCGTCTGGTTCCACATTGGCCAATGGATAGGTGCGAAGGGCGGCAGCGTGCTTTATTGGATTCGCTTTCTCAACGTCGCTTTGATCGCCGCGCTCGTCTGGCTTGGTTACGCGGCAGCGCGAATTGTTTTCCCCGACCGAATTGCGATGCGAGTCGGCGTTCCACTGCTTGTCGCCTTCATCCCGCAGGACGCGTTTTACGGGATCGAGAACGATGTCCTGTCGCCGATTTGCTTCGCTATCACGTTCATTTGCCTGGTTCGTTGGTTTCGCGAAGACCGGCCGCGAATCAGTCTCGGAATAGTAACGGGATCGTCGATCGCGGCCGCTTATCTTACCAAGCTGAGCAATTTGCCGCTTATTCTTGTCGCTATCGCTGCCATTGCGTATTGGTGCGCTTGCCAAGTTGGATCCCGCAAGGTGCGCGATGCAATACCTGCGTTGAGTGCGCTCGTCTGTTGCGCGGCGATTCCAACCGCGGCCTGGATGATCTGGATCAAATCCAATTTCGGCGACTTCACTGGTTCCGCCACCAAAGCACAATTACTCGGCTGGACTGCGAAACCATTTTCGGACTGGTGGTCGCATCCAATTTTCACTCTTTCGGGATTCTGGACATTCCTTTCGGAATTGATCGCCAGTTTCTGGCGCGGAGAATTTATGTGGCATGCTCGTACCATCGGCTGGAAAGGAATGGACACGTTCTATATCGTGTCCTCGCTCGGCTTCTTTCTCGTGGCCGCCGTTTCGCTGTTGCGAAAGCAAACCACCGATGCCGCCGAAGCGCAGCGGCGCGCACTTTGGATTGCTGCGGTCAGTTTCATCGCGGCCATCGTTTTTCTCGGTTTTCTCTCGCTTCAGTTTGATTTCGGAAGCTGTATCAATCCGTCTCGTGAGCGGCCTTACTTTTTTCAAGGTCGCTTGATGAGCGGTGCGATGATTCCATTCGCGCTGTTATATGTTTACGGACTGCACGACCTGCTCCGCGCCAAGCCAGCTCTCGTCCTTCCAGCACTCGTGGCAATCGCGCTGGCGATTACCATCTCCGAATCCTTTGCCAACGGCGTCGCCTTTGCCAGCGTTTACAATTGGTTTCACATGTGACACCTCAGATCGACGTTTCCCACATTGATGCAAAAATTCGGTGGCCTAGCAGCATTTACAAATCGGAAAGAACGCACACTGATTTTGCTGCTCTGTCTCGCCGCGGCTCTGCGCATTTTTATTTTCTGCGCCGCGTTCCCGTTCTTTACCGAAGTCGATGAGGACCTTCATTTCGACCTTGTAATGCGATACTCGCTCGGGCATGTCCCGCGCACGTTTGACTTGCTCAGTAAAGAATCTCTCGACTGGATAGTTCTCTACGCTTCGCCGGAATTCCTGTTCACACCCGATCAATTTCCGGAGGGAAAATTTCCGCCGCCCTTGTGGAAACAATCTGGCCCCGAGGTTGAGGAAGTCATGGCCGTGACCAGAGCAGCCTGGAGCACGGAAATTAATTTCGAATCCTCTCAGCCCCCGCTCTATTACTCGT
>DATMPQ010000050.1:0-7461 GCA_035567015.1 Chthoniobacterales bacterium
TGAATCTGCTCACTCTGCTGATTGATGAGCAGTTTCGAGTAACCAACGATGTCGATGAACAAGACGTGGCCGATTTCGAACTTAACTTCTGGCCCGTTATCGGTGGACATTGCTGTTGCTCAGGGTCCGACGTGCTCTGTCAGAGTCAGCAGTTGTTGAAACCCGGGATCTTTGCGGATCGGGTCCCAGACCGGATCGATTTTTAGGCGCGCAATAGAAACGGTCTCGCCCGCGGGAATGGTAAGTAGCCGGCGAAGAATTGCGATCGCGTCGGATGCGGCTCCGGTGCGAGCTTCGATTTCGGCGAGGCCGGCCAGATTGGAATTACCGAGCAGCGCATCTCTCTCCGGCGGGAGTAAGTCCACAGCCTGCCGCGCGAGTTTGAGAGCGTCGGCGTCACGTTTGAGCGCGAGATAGACCCAGATCAATTCTCTCATTGAGACGCGCTCGTTCGGCCGCTCGCGTAATCTTTCCTCGAGCAGTTGTCTCGCTTTATCTGCGTCGGCTTGTGCGCCGGTGAAATCGCCGGCTAGAGCGCGAATGGTAGCTTTCGCAGAGAGGCGCCTGCGTTGATCTGCGGCGATATAGGCACCGCCATCCCAAACCTTCAGGGCTGCTTCGAAATCGCGCGCGATAACGGAGACATAAGCGCGGTCACCAATCACGGTCGGAACGATACCGGAAGCGGACGACGAGATGAGATCGTTCGTAAACGGAAAGGTCGCCAGCACGCCTTGCGCTCTTTTGATGTCGCCGCTCCCGTTCAGAATCGCCAGGAGCAACGCGCGCCACCCGATCACTTCGGACGGATCGATGCTCAGGGCGTATCCGCCGCGGCGCTCGCCGTCTTGCCACATGCGCAAGATACAATAAGTCTGACTAAGATTTCCGGCTACAGAGGCATTGCGCGGATCCTGCTCGAGAGACTTTTTGAGTGTATCCAAACCGCGTTGCCATTGCCCCTGCCGGCGATAGACATAACCAGAATATTCGACCGCCTGCGCGTTGTTAGGCTGTAACTGGAGCGCGCGCCCAAACTCGGCCAATGCCTGTTCGTACTGCCGATAGCCGTAGTAGAAAAAAAGGCCGTGCGAGACGTGCGTTTCCGCCAGGTCTGGCGCCAGAGCTAGCGCCCGCTCCGTCGTTCTCTTAACTTCCGCGAGCTCCGATTCGTTGAACGTTTCCACGAACCAGTGTTGATTCAAACGACACTCGGCCAGGCGAGCCATGGCCAGCGCAAAATTTGGATCGCGCGCAATGGCTTGCTGATACCACGCGATAGCTTGGTCGAATGAC
The DNA here is from genome assembly GCA_035567015.1 of Chthoniobacterales bacterium. Lineage (GTDB taxonomy): Bacteria > Verrucomicrobiota > Verrucomicrobiia > Chthoniobacterales > UBA10450 > AV133. The sequence continues at coordinate 1,297 of DATMPQ010000050.1, forward strand.
TCCGGCCTCAATGAAACATTCGCCGCACGTAGCTGGAACTCGCCTTTCAGAAAGAGATCATAGGCTGCGGTGTCCTTGGTCGGCGCGGTCGCGAGCGTGCTGGCTTCGGCTGAGGAGAGTTTCGCCTGAAGAGAATCGGCGATTTCCTGCGCTACTTCGCTCTCCACGGCAAAGACATCTTTGATATCGCGATCGTATGTCTTCGCCCATAAGTGTGAGTCAGCTCTGGCATCGATGAGCTGAACGTTGACGCGAACTTTGTCGGCGGCCTTCTGCACACTGCCTTCGAGAACGGTCGCGACGCCGAGCTGTTGCGAAACTGTCTTCAGATCTTCCGGTTTGCTCTTGTACTTCGCGGTCGACGTGCGCGAGATCACTTTCAAATCAGCGATACTCGCGAGCTTGGTCAGGATTTCATCCTGAATGCCGTCGGCAAAATATGCGGCGCCCTTGTCGTCGCTCAGATTTTCAAACGGCATGACCGCAATCGATTTCGCCGGCAGTTCGGTGCGAGCCGCACTGGAATTATTGCCAGCCGTGTAACGGCCGACAAAGAATAAAGTCACCGAGATCGCTGCGCCGATGATAACGACGTAGATCCATGTCTTCCCACGTGAGTGCTCATGTTTGGCGTCGGCAACTTCCGTGCGCTTAATGCCTTCCGGAGTCGCTTCAAACGCCCACGCGATCACAAGCGCAATTGGAAATCCGATTGCGATCAACACGATCACCAAACGCACAACCCAGTTTGGGATTTCAAGAAACGGAAAAATTTGGGTCGCAATCTGTGCGATTAACCAACCGACGACCGCATACGCGACCGCAACCTTGTAAACGTTGCGCCGCTTCAGTTCGGAAAGGAAATTGCGCGGATTCACTTTGATTTTTCTTCGCAAAGTTTTTGGAAGCGCGGATCTTTGCGTAGCGGGTCCCAGAGCGGATCGAGCCGAAGCAGGGCGCGGGTGATTCCGTATGGCACCTCCAATAGGTGGGAAACTGTGGCGAGCGCAGAATCGATATCGCCTGACCGTGCTTGGACAACAGCAAGTACCAGCGCAGCCTGCCCTTCTGCTACCGCATCGTCTTTGTACTCAGCAACCGCGCGTTTGGCCTGCTCCAATGCCTTTTCATTTTGCCCAAGCCCGCTGTAATCCCAGGCAAGGAAAGCCGACAAAGTACGAGAATCGATTGGCACAACTGCGTCCGGCGTCAGCCTGATCGCGGTGGCAGCGCGGGCAAAGGTGGCACTCGCTTCCTCCTTGTGTCCAGCCCACTCCTGGTTAAGGGCCAATCCTGTAATCGTTCGCGGATCATCCGCAAACTCGTGCAGTGGGTTCGCCTGGATGAACTCGATCGCTTCGTCGAACTTCCGCTCGAAAACAAGTTGCAAAGACTTGACCACATTCACGTACACGGTGGGAGAATTCGGCTTGAACTTCGCCACTTCGCGGGCGGCCTCGTCAAGACGACCTTCGGCTTGAAACGCAATCGCCTTGTTGGCGTGCGTGGCTTCGTCGTCGGGCGACACTTCTAAAACGCGATCCCACGTTGCTTGTGCTTCGGCAAAGTCGCGTCGCCCAGCGAGAAGGTCGGCAAGCGCGGAAAGGCAATCAACATTGCGAGGGTCGAGGTCGACGGCGGAGCGGTAGTGCTTCTCCGCTGCATCCCACTCACCCAGACGCCTCTCGACGTGAGCCATCTGCTCAAGAACGAGAGAGCTGTTAGGCAAGCGTCTGAGCGCTTCTCCGTAAGATTCGAGTGCGCCCCGGAAATCGCGCAAAACACGGTAGCGATAGACGCCCTGAGCGACGAAAGCTTCGCCGAGCTGCGGTTGAAGGGCGAAAGCGTTATCGGCAGCTTCCTTGATCGAGGCTGGCGAATTCGCGGCCAAATTGTAGCCATCGAAGTATTGCAGGCTGCGAAGAACCGCCAGCCGCGCCCAGGCCAGGGCAAATTTTGGGTCGAGTCGGACCGCAGTCCTGTAATTGGCGATCGCCTCTTGTTGGGCGGCATCGTCGGTCCGACTCTCCTCGATTGCGATACCGCGCAGGTAAGCGTCGTACGCCGCAGCGTTCTGTGTCGGCTTATCGGTAATGGCTTTTTCTTCCGCACCGGTCAGCTTGGCATTGAGCTGTGCCGCAATCGCGCTCGCCACTTCGCCTTCGACGCCGAAAACATCGTCGAGCTTGCGGTTGTAACTCTCCGCCCAAAGATGTTCGTCGGTGGAGGCGCGGATTAGCTGAACATTAACGTGCACAGCGTTGGCGATTTTCTGGACGCTCCCTTCGAGTAGGTTGGCCACGCCCAATTGTTTGCCGATTTCCCGCAAATTATCCGGCGCGCTCTTATATTTTTGCGTCGAGGTGCGCGAAATAACCTTTAACGTGGCGATCTTGGACAGTCGCGTGAGGATTTCATCCTGAATCCCATCGGCGAAGTAGGCGTTATCCGGATCGCGGCTCAAATTTTCAAACGGCAGGACCGCGATCGATTTGTTCGAAATCTCGTTAGGCGATGCACTACCTTTGCCTCGGGCCGTGTATCGGCCTGCAAAAAACAACGCGACTGAAATCACAGCGCCGATGACGACAATGTAGATCCAGGCATGTTTCTTTTGTCCAGCCGCTGTTGCCGGCATCGCGTCAGCAACTTCGCTTCGCTTGATTCCTTCCGGAGTCGCTTCAAACGCCCATGCGATCACAAGCGCGATCGGAAACCCAATCGCGATCAACACGATAACCAAACGGACAATCCAGTTCGGGATTTCCAGGAATGGAAATATCTGAGTCGCGACTTGAGCGATTAACCAGCCAACGACGGCGTAGGCAACCGCGACTTTGTAAACGTTGCGCCGCTTTAGCTCGGCGAAGAAATTGCGACCGTTCATTTCAATTCGGCCGCTTCGCCCACGAACTTGGCGAAGCGCGGATCTTTGCGCAGCGGATCCCAGAACGGATTGTAGCGTAGATCAGCCGGTGTGATTCCAGCGGGGGCTTCGAGGAGGTGGGGGATAGCCGCGATGGCCGAATCCGAATCGCCGAAGCGCGCTTGAATCTGTGCCAGTGTGGTCTGAGACGACGGCTTGTTCACCGCATCGTTGTCGTAGTCTTTGACGGCACGCTGCGCCTGCTCCAGAGCCTTCTCCTTTTCTCCAAGCCCGGCATAAGCCAGGGCAAGAGTATTAGGTGTTCCGTTTGCGTCTGCCAGAACCGGTGAATCAGGTTTCGGTTTAATCGCTTCGATCGCGCGAGCGAAACTTCGACGCGCATCCTCATCCCGGCCCGTCCACTGCTGACAAAAGCCAAGCTGGACCAAGGCGAGCTGGGTAACAGAGTCGAGCGGTTGTCCCGCGGGAAGTGAGCTTAGCTTTCGCTCGATCACGCTAATCGCGTTATCGAAGTGATGTTCGTAAATCGCCTGACCGATCCGGGCAGAGACAACAAAATCATCCGTCGCGTCCGCTGGAATCCGCGCGAGTTCCTGGGCAGCCTCATCCAGGCGGCCTTCGCTTTGAAAAGTCCACGCTTTGCTTGCACGCGTCGAGGCCGAATCCGGTGAGATCTCAAGCGCTCGATCCATGGCGGCGCGCGCGTCGGCAAAGCGCCGCAAATAAATGTAAAATTCGCCGCCGATACTGCCTAGCAGTTGGAAGTCCCGCGGATCCAGCTCGAGCGCTTTCTTAAACGTCACCTCGGCTTCCTGCCAAAGACCAAGGCGGCGCTGAACAAATGCCAGATTTTGCAACAGGTAGGAATTATTCGGCAATCGTATTTGCGCCTGCCTGTAAGCGGTAACTGCGCCCGCGAAGTCGCGCAGAACCCGGTAGCGGTATGCACCTTGCGCAATCCACGATTCCCCAGCTTCCGGTGCCAGCGCCATGGCGCGATCAGCCGCTTCCTTCACCGCCCCGGCCGTGTTCGTGTTTGGATCAACCGCGTTGAAGTAAAGAAAGCTGCGAAGGACGGCGAGTCGCGCCCAGGCGAAAGCGAAGTTTGGATCAAGCTGGATCGCTTCAGCGTAATCGCGCGCGGCTTGTTGATAGGCATCGTAACTGTACTGGGTGTGCTCGATCGACAGTCCGCGCAGATAAGCGTCATAAGCCACGGTGTTTTGCGTCGGCTTAACGGTCACAGCCTTTTGCTCGGTGCCCGAGAGCTTGGCGTTGAGTTGATCGGCGATCGCGCTGGCGACTTCGCCTTCAACGCCAAAGACATCATCCAGTTTGCGATTATAACTTTCGGCCCAGAGATGTTCGTCGGTGGCGGCGCGGATGAGCTGCACGTTGACGTGTACGGCATTGGCAATTCTCTGAACGCTGCCCTCGAGCAAGTTGGCGACTCCCAGCTGTTTGCCCACGTCGCGCAAATTGTCCGGCGCGCTCTTATATTTTTGCGTCGATGTCCGCGAAATCACTTTCAGAGCCGCGATCTTGGACAGCCGCGTCAGGATTTCATCTTGAATGCCCTCCGCAAAATATGCATTCGCTTTGTCGTCGCTCAGATTGTCGAACGGCAGTACCGCGATCGATTTATTCGAAATGTCATTGGGCGACGCTGTTTTATTTGCGGACGTGTAACGGCCCACGAAAAACAACGCCACCGCAATCGCGCCGCAGATCACGACGATGTAGATCCAGGCACGCTTTTTCTGTCCCGTCACCGGCATCGCGTCCGCGATCTCCGTCCGCTTGATCCCTTCCGGGGTCGTTTCAAACGCCCACGCGATCACGAGAGCAATCGGAAAGCCGATGACAATCGCAAGCACGACCAGCCGAATGCCCCAGTTCGGAATTTCGAAGAAAGGAAAGACCTGGGTAGCTACTTGAACGAGTAGCCAGCCGACGACTGCATAAGCGACCGCAACTTTGTAAACGTTGCGCCGCTTCAGCTCGGCAAAGAAGTTGCCAGATTTCATTTTTTCACTCCCTGGCGCTCGGTTTCAAAAGTTAGAAATAAGTAAAATCATCGAAGTTTGCATCCCAAGGATTGGTCACACCCCCGAAACCTTTCGGAGTCGCGCCAGTCCTCCGGCGCGGACTGCGTTACCGGCCTACCCACGCGTCTCCCGCTCGCGCGTGTTCACGGCTTTGCCCTTTCCCATATGGCCCATTTATGAGGAAGGATGGGCAAGTGGCTTGAAAATCTGCACGGTCTGATCAAGGTCATAAGCAAAGAGACCATTATGTCACAACATCCAACTGAATCGAAGCGTCTTCTCTCGCACATCATCGCCGAGTGGGCTTGCGCGCTGAAATACGAACATCTTTCCCCAGCAGCGATTCAAGCGGCCAAATTGTTTTGGTTCGACTCCATCGGCTGCGCTCTGGGCGGCAGCCGGCAGGATGACGCCAAGATTTTGCTGAAACACTATCGCGCGATGTCCGCCACGGCGGACTCGTCCGGTGGCCCCGCATGCGGGGGCAGAGCCACCGCGTTCGTCTCCGGCTTTAAGACCAATCCGGTCGATGCGGCATTCCTGAATGGCCACATGATTCGGGCCATGGATTACAACGATATTTACTGGAAAGCGGATCCGTGTCATCCCAGCGACCTCATCGCTGCGCCGCTCGCACTCTGTGAAAGCGAGGGTCTGGGTGGCAAAGATTTGATTCTCGCCACGATCATCGCCTACGAAATTGAAATGCGTCTTTGCGAAATTGGGCGCCCTGGTGTTCGCGAATACGGTTGGCATCATGCGACGTTGAGCGCCTTCGCGGCGCCGGTCGCAGCGGGCCGAGTACTGAATCTCGCTCCCGATCAAATGGTATCGGCGATGGGGATCAGCGCGTCGCGAACATTTTGTCCGGGCGCGGTGACGGCGGGCAAGTTGACCAACATGAAGAACACGGTCGATCCATGGGCAGGGCGAATGGGCGCCGAGAGCGCGCTGCTTGCTCGCGACGGATTTTCCGGTCCCGAACACATCATCGATGGCAAAGAAGGCTTGTTCGCCGTGTTCCATCATGTGCAATACAAGGGACAACCGGCCACATTCGACGGCGAGGCGTTGGTTGCGGACCTTCCTAACTCAAGCAATTCGCATTATCGCATTCTTGATTGCGGCATGAAGAGTTTCCCGATCGAAGCGCTCAGCCATGCGCCACTCACTGCGATGATGAAGACGGTGAAGGAACACAGCATCAAGGCCGACGACGTGAAGGAAATC
>DATMPQ010000051.1:0-17063 GCA_035567015.1 Chthoniobacterales bacterium
AAATAGCAGGAGCACCGCCACGGTATGCAATAAAACATTGGTGAAGTGGTGACCTCCCGCCTTCAATCCATATAGCTGGCAATCCAGCATGTGGGAGATCGTCGTCAGAGGATGCCAGTTCTGGGCATGAACGTGGCTAAAAGCCCAGCCAATGCCGGCCAGGTTAAGCCCGCCTCTTATTTTCGCATTTTCATAGACGTAGTTCTGATCGTCGTAATTGATGAAGTCGTGACCGAGGGTCTGACCAAAGACGATCCACGTAACTGCCGCGAGAAAAATGCAGACTCCGATACTTAGCCAGCGCGAGTGCGTCTTGGACGGAGCTAGCGAATAAGCGCTGGTATCGTGCACGTGCGGTAATTATGATCGTGGGGTCAGTCGAAGGATCGCCGTCGCAGCCTCAAAAGGGCCGCATTGCAAGGATATCGTTGAATTAAGATTTCCTTTCGTAAATCAAAATATAGTCTTTCAAGTACATGACCGATGCAGGAATGTTGCCGAAAAAGTAGTCGGTGTGATCCGCACCGACGATGTTGACAAAACCGACGGCGGTGTAGTTCTGAGCGGAGTATTTGGTCGCCCAATTGAAAATCTCCAACTTGGAGTCATGCCAACGAGTCCACGAATCTTCCATGGCAATTATGATGAGATACTTGGGGCGCGCGACCTCGATCTCGCGAATCATCTCGCATTGCATTTGTCCGGCATATTTTTGCGGCTCCATTAGGCCGTAAGTGTAAATGTAGCCGGTCGCAGAATGTCGGTTCGAATAAAAGTAGATCTGAGGCTCAGATCCTAAGATCGCGATTGTATCATTCGGCGTCGTGTGTTCGCGCAAGTATTTAGCAATTGGGATTGATTCGGCGAACGGGCTTAGACCGTAAACATATCGAGGAATAGAATCTACGGGAATCCGGAACAGGAGCTCTCTTTCTCGAAAGACCTGTAAACCCATGGCACCTGCGGCAATGACGAGAGCAAAGATTCGGATGCTGCGCGCTCGATGGACCAGCAGGTGATCAGCCTCGGCAATGGCGGCTCCGGCCAGCAGTGAAACTGCTGGAAGGACCAAGATAAAATAGTGGTATCGAAAATAAAATCCGACAGAGAGCGCTAATGCTGAGAATGCAAGCAAGCCGAGCAGAAAGGCCGTGCTGGACCGCATGCGCCGATTCCATAGACCCGCAATCAATTGGATTCCAGCCAGCGCCCAGAGTGCCCAGCTGGTTCCTATCACTTCCCTTGCGTTGTAAACAAAAATACGCAGAGCTTCGCTCTGCGGAACTAGACTCCCATATTGGCGTGCGTAGTCCATTGTCCAAAACCAGAATTTATCGAATGCGCCCGCGTGCCATAGGAGGAGACACGTGATCCCAAACGGAAGAATCACGCCAGCGCCGAAGATTAGATTTCGTAGAAAAATTGTTTTTAGCGGAAATCGCTCCCGGATGTCCCTGGCGAACAGATAGGTCGCTCCAAACAAGATAAAAAAAACAGCAGGTTGCTTCATTAATACACCGAGGCCGAAAAGCAGTCCGCTACCGAATAATCGAGTGAACGCTTGCCGATGGGTTCGGTAGAGCAAGAGCAGCGCTCCACCGAGCACTGGCAGCATCACAAAATGCGTCGCATGGGCCGCGAATCCGCGAACTACTGGACTAACCGATAGAAAGGCGTAGCTAGCCGCCGCTGCCAATCCCGCCGTTGAATTCACCAGTCGTCGCCCAAGAAAAAAGATGAGCGCGACGGACGCGGCGTTTACCAAGAGAAGGCCCATATGAATTCCAGTAATGGTCTGCCCGAAGATCGACATGATGACTGCATAAGCGGCATAAGTTCCGGGAAACTTCATGTTGTAAGCGAGCCTGTACGGCGGGATGCCCTGCAACATCAGTTGACCAGCGTAAGCATATTCTCCCTCGTCGCGCTCGAGCGGAATTCCAAGCAGCCGAATCCGAATCGCAATCGTTAGGCCAAGAACGGTCGCCGCCAAGACCCACCAGGCGATGCGTATGAGTTTGTCGTGGCTCTCGATCTTGCCTCTCACGAATGTGTTATTTCGGCGCGAAGGCGACCGGTCGCAAATAAGCGATTTCCGCTGCAACTGCATCTTCGTCAAACGGCGCATCGGCTTGGATCATGCGCAAACCGCTTGGAGAACGCGCTCTTTGCAGCAATTAAGATGGCAACACCGAGCGCACGGCACAGCGATGGCAAAGAAAAACTGGGCCGTCGGCAATAAATCGTGCTGAGCGACAGGGATTGGCACAGGCGTTGCTCATAGAACCCATAATCATTATGGTTCTCGTAAGCATCCGACCTTACCCCGTCAAAAAGATCTTTCTCGTTCTCATCGGATTGATCGGCCTCTCTTCCATTTCTTGTTTCGCTGAATCGCTTTACTTGACGGTCAGCTCTACACCTTACGATAGGCAAATGACGAGAATCCGCCCGGTTCTCTCCTGCAGGAGCGCCCTGGGTAGGCAAGACCTTTCCCTCGCTCTTGTGAACCACTGGATTGAGGATATTCGAGCCATACCCTATGGTTTTACTCCTGAATGGAAAACACCGGTCGAAGTGGAGTCAGGTGTTGCGGCCGATTGTAAAGGTAAAGCGGTCGCGCTTTACCAGAGAATGCAATTGTACGGTGCAGAGCATGTTCGCCTGGTTATCGGCAGGCGTACCTTTATCAGTGGCAAGACTCACGCCTGGCTCGAGTGGAACACTGATGGCAGGGCTTACGTTCTCGATCCCACATTCAATTGGGCAGCCTGCCGCGCGGATCAAATCGGCAACGGCGCTTACATTCCGTTTTATGCGTACGCCGGGAACCGAAAATATCGTGCGGCCGCGGCTGCGCTTTACGTGAAAAACTAAATTTCTAGGACTCGCATCCGGTTGATTGCATTCCTTCCTCCTTTGCTCGGGATCGACGCCGCGCGGCACATAGTCTGTCGCCGTTTCGCTGGTGCTGCCGTTTCATTCAGTAAAACGCGGTGTGGCCGCTAACAAGAAATCAGATTGAATGAAGAATTGTGTTGCCAGAGGCGGTGGGGGTCGCTATGATCGCTTTTGGTGGATATGGAAATTATATGACCACATCTACATCTTTGCGAGCCCAAATTTGCCCTCTTGCCTGCTGCCTTTTTCTCGGGCATTCCTCGGGATTACTCGCCACGGAATTAGTATTGGAAAAAGTTCCACCGCTCACGGTTGAGCAAGCGCCGGCTTACCCGCAGAATCTTGCTCGTTATTATCTTGGTGCAAAGGTCGAGGCGGCGCCGCAAAGCCAGCCGATCGCGGCGTTACAACTCAGTTCCAAATCGGAAGACGCCAACACTGCGGAGGCTGCTCTGTTGTGCGATGATCCGACAGTTGGCTACGCGTTGCCAAGTGGCAGCACGACCCTGATTGTTTCATTTGCGAAAATTGAAAACATCGACAGTATCTCCTTTCTTAACCGTGGCGCCAAAGGCGATGTGAAGATCGCGATTTCGAGCGCGAAGTTGCCTGAGGACAGCCCGCAATGGCATGACGTTTCGCAACAAGAACTGACTTCCGGTGCGGTGAAGGCGAAGGTTGGTCCAAGTGAAGCGAAGTACGTCCGGTTGACTTTTGACGTAACAGAGCCGGGACGCATTGCGGGATTTGGCGTCTATTGCACGGCGACGGTGTCAGATTTTACCATGGCGCGTCCGCGGAAGGTTAATGTGCAAGAAAAGCCGGATAACTTCGGGTTGATCAGTTACAGCTTGACCGACCTGCACGCAAGGGCACGCGCACTTTACGTCAGTTCAGGCGACGATCTCACACAAGCGAATAACATGATCGACGACCAACCGGCCACCAGCTTCACTTTTGCTTCGACCGATGCGGCGCCGACGGCAATTATTGATGTCGGCAGACACACGGCTCTACGCCGGATTTCCGCACTTTACTCGTCGCGGCCAGGGAGCATCGATTTTTTTGTCCTCCAATCATTGCCTGGCTCGCGTCGTGAGACCACTGCGGAAAACGCACCAAAGACCCTTCATTTCGATGACAGTACGGTCGCTGATTTGAAACCGGTCGGTTCTGTAGTCGATGACGGCAGTGGCCGCGCCACGATCGATTTCCCAGAGACGACTGGTCGTTATATCATGTTGAAATGGACTCCGAAGGAGCGACAGGACACGCCTTTTTCGGTCGCCGAGGTCGCTACGTTTGGCGTAAATCAGCCTACCAACCTGATGGCCGCTAATGTCGCTGGCCCAACTCGCGAAGGTATGGCGTCTGACGGGAAAGCTGTTGAGGAGAGGTTCAAAGAACTGGGAGCCGGCAAGGAGATGCCGGAGGAGGGACCGCCAGCCGAAGGGCCTCCTCCGAATCTGCCTGCTCCGCCGCCTTTCACTTTTGTTCCCGAAATTGTGCCTGTCAGTCCCGACTAACAACTTCTCACGCACAAGCCCGTCGATTGTAAAGCACGCTGATCGACGGGCTTTTTGTTTTTGCGATGACAATTGATGGCCAGGATACGCGGCGAGCGTAACAGCCGGTTGTTTAGAGCTCGTCGCGAATGATTTTGAAAATGGTCGTGTTCTCTACCGAGCCTGCCAACGCGTCCGTTCCGGGACCGCTTCCAAAGGCAACGACATCATCGAGGGTACTGAGCGCCGACTTCGTGTAAAACGCAGCCGGCTCCAGAGGCTCGGCTTCGGGCCGTGCGTTGAAGGTGCCTGGCACTTTCGCTGCGCCGTAAGACTTGACGCCATTTGGACCAGTCGCCCATGTAATCCATGGCTCTCCCGCAGAATTGAGGCCCAGCAACGCGATTCCGCTATCCTTGCGAAATGGGAAACCACTCAAGTTCATGCCGCCGGTCGCGACATCCCCGCAAACAATGATTGTCGATTTTTGCCCGGCATAACGTCGTGCAACTGCAACCGCACGGTCCAATTCCGCCGTTTCGCCAAGCGTTCTTTCCCCGTTGTTATCCTGCGCCGCTTTGCGCATCAGTCCCGCATCGACCAGGAGCAGATACCCGCCGGCATTGTATTGCAGCAATTCAATCGCGCGACGCACCATGTCCGCGAGGCTAGGTTGTTCGCTTCGCTCTTCGAGTTGGTTCGCAAACGCGAGTTCCGCACTGCTAAAAGCACCGAAGAGTTTCGGACGGCGCCATGCGGGAATCGCTTCCAGTTCTGCTCGTGTGCGCACGATGTCGAAGCCGTTGCGGCGTAGCTCGAGCAAAAGATCGCGCCCATCCTGCCTCTCTCCGCCTTTTGTCTCCGGAAGAAACGATGCGACGCCACCGCCCATCGCGATATCGATCTTTCCGCCTTCAACGAATTCGCGTGCGACACTGTCAACGTCGTTTGGATCGGCCGGATGCGCGTAAAAAGCCACGCTCGTTAGATCGGTCAGTTTCGCATTCGTTACCAGGCCCGTAGCTCGTCCACGCTCGCGCGCCAATTCAACGATACTGGTGAGTGGTTTTCCATCGCCATCGACAGAGATTGCTCGATTGTTCACTCTCACTCCGGTGGCCAGCGCAGTTGCGGCGGCAGCCCGGTCCGGAACGGCGAAATCTTTCGAATAGTTGATCAGCAGGGCGAGATGATTCATCGAGTCGAACGTGAGACGCGCGTCCGCCCCGCCCACGTAGAGGCGTGTCGCCGCCAGCCTGCCCGGTGCGAGTCCCTCTCCGATAAACAGAATAATTCCGAAAGGCTTCTGCACGACCCAATGTTGAAAATAAAGAACGCCAAGGCCGGCGAAGGCGAGGAGGCAGAAAAGTGCCAGCAATTGGTTGCGCCACTTCACGAGGGCGATGTAGATGCGCGTACTCCGAGTTGTCAACGAAAGAACCGCTTGTCGATCCTCCCAATCGTCGGCAAAGTGCGCTCCGTATGGCGAGTCCGCTCATGCTTATCATTCGCGACGGCTGGGGCATCAATCCCGGCGGTCGGGACAAAAGCGAAGAAAATGGAGACGCCACACTTCTCGCGCGCACGCCGTTTCACGACAAGCTCTATTGCGATTATCCCGGCTCGAAGTTGAGCGCCAGTGGACGCGACGTCGGTTTGCCCGCCAGCCAAATGGGCAACTCAGAAGTTGGCCATCTTAACTTGGGGGCGGGCAGGATTGTCGATCAGGATCTAACCCGAATTAACAAAGCTATCGCGACCGGCGAACTGGAGCGTAACCGAGTCGCGCAAGAGACGTTTGCCCGCGCGCGTGGTCACCGCCTGCATCTGCTTGGCCTCGTATCCGACGGCGGTGTGCACAGCCATTACTCGCATCTGATTGCGCTGGCAAACGCAGCCAAGGAAGCGGGCGTTACTAAAATCTTCGTTCACGCTTTCACCGACGGCCGCGACGCTTCTCCGACCGGTGGTGCGCATGATTTGCAAGTTTGCGAAGATGAGTTGAAGCAGAGCGGCGCGAAGATCATAACGATCATCGGTCGTTACTTCGCGATGGATCGCGACCGGCGTTGGGATCGAACAAAAAAAGCCTGGGACGCGATTGTTTTCGGCCGTGGCGAAGTCTGCGAATCGTCGCCGGCCGATGCCTTGGATCGGCAATATAAACTTGGCAAGACTGACGAGTTCATGCCACCGCTCATTTTTGCAGACGCGAATGAGCAACGCATTCGCGATGACGATACGGTTCTGTTTTTCAATTTCCGTGCCGATCGCGCGCGGCAATTATCACAAACATTTCTTTTGAAAGACTTTGATGGCTTCGATCGGGAATCGTGGCCGCGAGTCCACTTCGTCACGCTCACGCAATACAATGCCACATATCGGTCGCCGTTCATTTTTGCTCCGGAAAAGCTCGTGCACATTCTAGGCGAGGTCCTGAGCGCGGCCGGTAAGTCGCAACTACGCATCGCCGAGACAGAAAAGTATCCGCACGTGACCTATTTTTTTAACGGCGGAATCGAGCGCGCATTCCCTAAAGAGGATCGGAAGATCGTGCCTTCGCCCAAAGTTGCGACCTACGATTTGCAGCCGGAAATGAGCGCCCGGCCAGTCACGGACGAGGTGTTGGCGCGAATGGCGAATTACGATTTCATCCTGCTGAATTTTGCGAATCCGGACATGGTTGGCCACACCGGCGTTCTGAAGGCGGGGATAAAAGCGATGGAAACGGTGGATGAATGCGTTGGGAAAATCATCCCGAAGCTTCTCGATCTTGACGGCAAGTGCATCGTGACAGCGGATCACGGGAACTGCGAACAAATGCGCAACGCCGACGGTTCGCCGAATACGGCGCACACGACAAATCTCGTGCATTGCATTTACGTCGCGCGCGATGCGGCCAAGTTTCACTGCCGAAATGGGATCCTTGCCGATGTCGCTCCGACGATTCTTTTTTTGCTCGGAATGAAACAGCCTGCGGAAATGACCGGGCGCAACTTGCTTGTTCCGGCTTTCGGGAAACTCCCGGGCAGTTAGCAAGATCGACCGCGTACCGTCACGACGTCGTCGAACGTGATTTCAAGTTGTCGGTTCAACACGCGCGTTCCGGCCGCAGCGATTCGCTGGAGAAAGCGCAATCGATTTTCGGGAGCATTTCGTATCGGACCGGTTTGCGCGCTAACGAAATGGCGCCATCGGATTCCACCAGCGCGCCCCATCCAACAGGAATTTCTGTCTCCTCAAACAATTCGTTAGGCAAAACGAGAAAGAACAAATTCGCGCAGCGATAACGAAGTAGTTTCTCGAACTTGGTGCAATCGAAGAGGCGATTTTGCAGGACAGTCAACTCGCGCAAAACGTGCGCATAACCACGATGTTCGATCGCCGCGAAATCGTGCGAATCCAATTCGGGAAAAAGTGAGTCCGCGATTCGGAGATTCGGATAATGCACGCGCAAATTCTTCTCAAGAATTTGACGGCGGTGATAAACAGCTTCCAGTCGTGGGCGGACGGCAGCGCTGCAACAATTGTCTCTTCGCAAATCAGGCAGCGCCTGTTTGCATTCGAAGATCGCGGTCAACCCGACTCCGCTCGGCTTTCGTCGATATGCGGCGACATCAGCGCGATATCGGCAATGAGGCAAACTTACTTCGAGCGCGCAAGCGGAGTAGCCTTGAGCCTGCGCCCAAAGCAACGTGAGACGCTTCAAACGCGCATGGACCAAGGTTTCCGCGCGACCCGTATTCAATTGCGCGTCCATTCCGCCAATTCTCGCGCCCAGTAAGTGATGATGATGTCGGCGCCGGCGCGCTTGAGCGAGATCATAATCTCGAGAACAGCCGCACGCTCGTCCACGATGCCTTTTTCGGCCGCGGCTTTGATCATCGCGTATTCGCCGCTCACATGATAAGCCGCTGTTGGCTTGCCAAAACGTTCGCGCACCCGCCATAGAATGTCGATGTAGGGCAGCGCCGGTTTCACCATCACGATGTCGGCGCCTTCCTCGATATCGAGCGCGACTTCGCGCAGCGCTTCGTCCGCATTTGCGCAATCCATCTGGTACGATTGGCGATCGCCAAATTGCGGCGGACTTTCCGCGGCGTCGCGAAACGGTCCGTAAAAGACGGAAGCAAACTTTGCTGCGTAACTCAGGATCCCAGTTTGATCAAAACCGTCCGCGTCGAGCGCCTCGCGGATCGCCCCGATGCGACCATCCATCATGTCGCTTGGTGCCACCATGTCGGCGCCGGCATCAGCATGTGAGAGCGCGGTTTTGACCAGAAGATCGACAGTCTCGTCGTTCAGAACATGGAAGTGGTCACCATCGATGCGCGTGACGCCGCAATGACCGTGACTCATGTATTCGCACAAACAAACGTCGGTGATCGCGACGATTTCCGGACATTTTCTCTTGATCGCGCGCAACGCTTTTTGCACGACGCCGTTTTCCGCGTAAGCCCCACTGGCTTGTTCATCTTTTTTTTCCGGGATTCCGAAAAGCAGGATGGCTTGCAGCCCCACGTCCCGAGCGCGCTGCGCTTCATCGACGATCTCTTGCACCGACAATTGAAAAACGCCTGGCATGCTCGCGATTGGCCGGCACTTGTCGATTTTCTCGCTCACAAAGAGTGGCAAAACGAAATCGTGCGGGCTTAGTTTTGTTTCACGCACGAGATTGCGTAAAGTCGGCGAACGCCGCAAGCGGCGCGGCCGATGCACCAATTTTCTCACAGACCGAGGCTACGTGCTCGGCGTAGGCGTCGCAAGTTCGCCACGGGACGAATCCGTGTTGCCGCAGCGACCGGACTTGACGGGAGGAAGCGTTCCATGTAGCGCGTGCTTGGCGCGCCCGCCTTCATTCCATGTCTCAAGCGGCCAATTACTTGTTGATTGATATCAGCAATTCGTTCACGAAACTGGCGTTCGCTTCGAAAACGCGAATTGTTCGGCCCAGACGAATGGCGACGAACAAATTTATCAGCGCTTATCTTCGTCAATTCGTAAAGCCCCGGAAGATCGAGAGAGTGGTTGTTTGTTCGGTCGTGCCAAAAAAAAATCGCGTCGTCCGCACGGCTGCGGGAAAAACAAAAGTGCTTTGGTTAAGTTCGCGATTAAATCTTGGGGTTGGAATCGATTATCCACACCCGCGTTCGATCGGAGCAGACCGATTGGCCAATGCCGCCGCGGTGGCAAATCTTTACGGTTGTCCTTCGATCGTGGTGGATTTCGGCACGGCCGTGACTTTCGACATTATTTCAAAGCGCCGAAATTATATTGGCGGAGTTATTGCGCCGGGTCTGGAAGCGATGACAAATTTCCTTTATCAGCGCACGGCTTTGTTGCCTAAACTCTCCTTAAGGGAACCGCGCCGCGCCATTGGGAAATCGACAATTGCCGCGATGAGGTCCGGCGCCGTCTTTGGTTATCGCGGGTTAGTGCGTGAGATTATCACCCGGATCAAATCGGAGCGGTTTCCGCGCGAGAAAGTTCACATTGTGGCCACGGGAGGCTACGCGCAGTTAATCGCGGCAAAGTTGCGCGAAATCGATGCGATCCATCCTCATCTGACCCTGGAAGGGTTGCGCATTGTCGCGAATCTCAATTCGTAAATCGCGCCCGCCAAAGGCTGGTAGCTTCCCGCCACAATTCTGCTAATTATAATGCCAGAAAAGGGCTCCGGTCGGTTTGTGAATTTTATGCTTGTCATCGGTTGCGCAAAGGTTGTAATGCGAATGGCATGAACATTCGGAAAATCGCAGCGATTACAGTTTTGGTGTTCAGTTCCCTCGCGGCCACTAACGTTGCACCGTCGAAATCGGAACTGGAGGAAATGTATAACAAAGCGTTCCGGGATTTCGAGACGAATAGTTTTCCCGAGGCATTGAAAGAGCTCGATGCGATAGACGCTCGTCAACCGGATCTGGCGGAGTCGCAAAATCTGCGCGGCGTGATCCTGATGCGGGAAGGTATCTATGACAAGGCGGAAGCAGCCCTGCTCGAAGCAGTGCGGATCGATCCGAAGTTTTGGAATGCGCGCTTTAACCTGGCGGAAATTCCGTTTCTCAAGAAAGATTGGGCGGAAGCTCGCACTCGTTTCCAGCAGCTTCTCTCGAGCAACGTGGCTGGTCTGGAGGGTGAAGCGACCCAGCTCGTTCAATATAAGATTCTGCTGACCTATCTGCTCGAGGGAAAGGAGAACATGGTCGATTCCATTCTGGCCAAGTTCGAGCTTTCGCCCGATACGCCGGCGGTTCATTACGCCAACGCCGCCATCGCGCTCCAACACAAGAAGAATAAGGAAGCACGAGATTTAATCGTTGTGGCGGAGAAGAATTTTTCTCCGCAACTGAACAAGGTTTTTGCCGAATCGTTGTATGAAGTCGGCTGGTTGGAAAAGCCAGCCGGCCAGACGCGCCCCTCGCTGCCGTTGGCAACTGCGGCCGAGCGCACCGCAAAGACGAAAGCCTTGGCGCTATCAAGTTTCGAACAAGCGCAACAAGCCGTCCAACAGCGCGACTTCGCGGCGGCCCGGAAATTTATCGACGAAGCTGACGCGGCCGACCCGAATCAGGCGCCGATTCTCAATTTGCGTGGAGAGATTTTGCTGGAGCAGAAGGCATTCGATGAAGCGGAAGCAGCGTTTAAGAAGGCGTCCAAAGCGGATCCGAAATTCCGTGAGTCGCAATATAATCTCGCCCAAATTCCGTTTAAGAAAAAAGATTATGCACGGGCGCGAGAGCGTTTCGACACGCTCCTTAAGCAGACGCCAGGGGGCGATAAGAATCAGGCGGCGCAGATCATTAAGTTCAAGATCTACATGACGCTTTTGCTCGAAGGCAAAGAGAGCCGCGCGCAAAGAATGATGGAACAGTTCCAATTCACGGGAGATACGCCGGCGCTGTACTACGCGCAGGCAGCTTGGGAGTTTCAGCACAATAACCCAAACAAAGCGACCGACTGGATCGCATCCGCAAAGAAGATCTACTCGCCCGCCCTCAACAACCTTTTCGGCGACGCCTTTTACGATCTCGGCTGGCTACAGAGTCCAGCGATGGTGGCTTCCTCCACCCCGACGGCTGAAGCAACGGCTGCCATGTCGGCGCCAACTGAATCCAGCCCGGCAATCGAGCCCAGCCCGATTCCTAGCGCTGTTGCTGCCGCAAATAATCCACTCAAAGAAGCAAAGACGGAATCTTCGCCTTCTTCTTCGCCGGCCGCGAGTCCGGCGATTGCGGGAATGGAGGCGACGAGTTCGCAAGGGGCCGAGTCTCCAGCTGCGGTTACTCAACCGCCACTTGTGGCCTCAAACGAATCTACAGCCCCTACCAAGCCGGAGGAGGCATCTGCCGCTGCAGCCGCTGAGTTCTCGCCTACGGTTGAAACCCAGGTTTCGGCAGGATCGCCTTCCGCTTCCATCGCCGCGTCGGCTGCTCCTGTCACCCAAGGTGAACAACCTAGTGTTGCTCAATCGGAGCCTTCGGCGCCACCATCGGCCGCGCCGGCGGCCAGCGCTCCGGCTGCCACGCCAGCGACGGTGCTCGCTCCCACTCGCGTCCGGGAGTGGTCTCGGCCTGTCATGGGCGAGACGCCACAGACGCTGCTCGTCGGCGGATTGCTCGTCGCCGCCACTTTCTTGTTAGCTTGGGTGATTGTTCCTGAGATTCGCCGCCGCCTCATCAACATTACGATTTACCGCCAGCCAGCACCCGTTAGCGGACCACGCTTCGACGAAATTAGTCTCGCTCCATCGCAAGAGCAGTTGGCGGCCGTCCGCAATCATTTTGTTGGTGGTCCGCGCCGGGTCTCGCTGGAGCTAAGAGCGTCGGAACCTTCGTTGCGACGCAGCGTTCTGCCGCTGGGAAAACTCGACCGGGCGTTCGGTGGAGGAGCAACTCTAGCCAGTGGCCCAGTGGAAACTTTCGCGTATCGCAATCCCGAACCCGAAGTTGAGTCGGTGCCGCTAGCCGAGCCTGTCTTTCAGTCCTCGGTTGGTCCTGTTCTCGAACAGGTTGAGATTCCAAGCGTCGATTTCACGCCGAGCGCCGAAGTTTTGTCTTCGGTTATTCCGCCAGTGCCGGAAATCCAAGAGCCCGTCGAGTGGGCGAACGGCGCCCTTAGTGGTTCGGAAATGACTGCCGCTCCTGTCATTGTAATGGGGGCTGCGCCAGTCGCGGAGCCTGTGTTTGAACCTGAAGTAGAACCGATCGATATCGAGTTTGAATCGTGGACGACGACAGCAGAGCCTGTGATCGAGCCCGAGGTAGAGCCGATCGGACAAGGACAACCGATTCCGTATCAAATGTCTGTCTCCGCAATGGAACCCTCCGTGGCGGAAGCTGTCGAGACGCTCTCTTTTGTCCCGGAGGCCGTTTCCACCGACCCGTCAATCCCGCAAACAACCACACCCGTAACCATGCCTGAACCGATCCAAATCCCAACCGCTCAAGTAACCAGAACTCCAGCCGCCGCAGGTGCACCGCAGCCAGCTGGCGCACCGCAGCCGGCTGGCATCACGCACACCGCCGTGCAGCTCACTTTCTCCTTTGAGATTGCCTCAATGCAACTTACGCCCACCTTCAAGATGGGTGCCTTGCAAGTGCGGCCGACCTCCAGGATCGTCACCATGCGTCTGGCTCCTACCCAGCAGGCACAGCCTGCAATGAACTTGCAGGTCACTTTCGAGATCTCAAAGATTCAGCCGGCGGGAGGAGCGCTTGGCAGTGTCCGATTGACTCCCTCTCAGCAGCAGCGGCCGACGGCCACGGGTTCGCCTTCCTTTACGGTCGGAGGGTTGCAACTCGTCCCGAATTTCGAGGCTGCCCCTTTGCAACTCACTCCGTCGCAGCAAGGACAAGCCTCCGTTCTGGTAACGGCGCCGTTCCAGATTGGTACGGTCGAGTTTTCACCGTCGTTTGAGATTGCGGCCATTGTCCTGAATTCGGGTTCCAAGCAGGTTGCTGTGCAGTTGCCTGGTGCAGCCCTGGTCCCAGGCGAGGGCGTCCCGATGTTCGAGATCGCAAACTTGCAGCTCACGGGCGCCGGTGAAATCGGAATGATGCAGCTCAATCTGCTTGGTCACGGCGCGAGGCGGGCTTAAGGTGGGTTGGAGGCCGGCTACGTTATTGCGGCGAAATCGTGGATTGCGCGCCGATGCCGCCGCAACTTCTAGCTTACTAGCTGCTGCCGTGTTTAACGAAATGGTTTCGATTGAGCGACCGTAGTTGCTTGGACAGAAATTCTCCGTCTCGCCGGATCAATTTGCCGTCGAAATAAATCTCCCCTCCGCCGTAGTCCGGCCGCTGGATGCTTACCATGTCCCAGTGCACCTGGCTTCGGTTCCCATTATCGGCTTCTTCATAAGCCTGTCCCGGCGTGAGATGAAACGACCCGGCGATTTTCTCATCGAATAATATGTCCCTCATCGGTTGCAGAACGTGGGGATTAAACCCGAGCGAAAACTCGCCGAGGTAACGGGCACCGGCGTCCGAATCGAGAATTTTGTTCAGCTTCTCCGTCTGGTTGCTTGTTGCATCGACAATCTTGCCATCGCGAAACTCCAGGCGGATGCCATCGAAACCGGTGCTCTGATAAATACTCGGTGCGTTGAACGTGACGCAACCTTGAACGGAATTTTTCACAGGGCAGCTGAAAACTTCACCGTCGGGAATGTTGCGATCACCTCCGCAAATCACAGCTGGAATTCCCTTGATGCTAAAGCGGACGTCGGTGCCCGTTCCCTTAATCTCGACACAGTCCGTCCTTTCCATCAACGCCTTAAGCGCTTTCATACCCGGTTGCAGTTTGCCGTAATCCAGCGTGCAGACTTCAAAGTAGAAATCTTCGAAGGCTTCGGTGCTCATTCCGGCCAGCTGCGCCATCGACGGCGTCGGCCACCGCAGCACCACCCATTTCGTTTTTTTGACTCTTTGATCTTGTACGGGCCGCATTCTCTTCGCCATCAACTGCATTTGCTTTGCCGGCACATCAGAAAGTTCGGTGACGTTGTTGCTGCCGCGCACAGCGATGTATGCGTCCATCTTCCTCATGCGCGCGAGCTCATGACTCGCCAGTAGTCTCAATTGTCGATCCGACGCACCGAGTGTGAGTGCGCGACTGACTCGAGCGCGGTGAATTTGCACAAAGGGAATCGCCCCGGCCTTTCGGATCGCACGAATGAGCGCGATGGGCATTTCATCAGGCACGTCGAACGCTTCGACCAAAACGGTTTCGTTGCGCTTAAGGCGCGTGGAATATTCCACGAGAAGTTTCGCGAGTTTGTCGAAGCGGAGATCGTGCATAGAATCGTATGATTCCATCGACAGTGCCGGATGCAACTCACGAACCGGACTTCATAAGCCTTGCTGCAAAAGCGCCATCGAAGTAGTCGCGAAACGGAATTGAATGCTTCGTCCGCTCCAATCGCAATATCGACAGGTCACCCAGGATGCGCTGCACAAGTTCTTCATTTTCCTCTGGCTCCAGACTGCACGTGCTATAGACAAGCACTCCGCTTGGTTTCAATAAGCCGAAGACCGCGCGGACAATTTCGAGCTGTTGCTTTTGCATGCGAACAAAGTCCGCCGGCTTCAACCGCAATCGGACATCGACGCGCCGTCGCATCACCCCGGTATTGCTGCATGGTGCGTCGATCAGGATGCGATCGAACGGAGCGACCGAAGCAATTTCTTTCGGAACGCGGCCGCGTTGCCAATTATGAACGAAGACACGGGCAATTCTGACCCCGAGTTGCGCCATATTTTCTTCGAGAACGCGAACGCGCTCTGATGCCCGGTCGCAGGCCACAATTATGCCGCGATTTCGCATGAGCTCTGCGATGTAACTCGTTTTCCCGCCTGGCGCGGCGCACGCATCGAGGACTTTTTCTCCCGGTTGCGGATCGAGAAGGTGGCAAGCGATCGCCGTGCTCGGATCCTGAATGTAGCAATGACCCTGCTCGAGCGCTTCGGATGGAAATACGTTCAGCTCAACGAAGTCAGGATTGTGCAACGAAGAGCGCGATTCCAGATAAGTCTGCAGGAACTTTTCGCGATCGATTTTCAATCGATTGACCCGGGCATACAGAGGCGGTGGCCGGTTGTTCCACCTGCACAGCGCTTCCGAGGCTTCGGCTCCGAAATTTTGTTCCCAGCGTGCGATCAAAAAATTCGGATGAGATGTTCGAACGCCGAGGGGCTGCGTGTTTCCTTGCGCGCGCAACTCATCTTTGCGTCGGAGGCCGGCACGCAGGATTCCGTTAATTAATGCACGATGCCTCTTCCGCGCCAGCTCCACGGTTTCGTAAACGGCCGCGTGCTCAGAAGTTTCGAGGATAAAAAGTTGATAAAGGCCGAGTCGCAGAACGTCGCGAAGATCGGCATCCACGGGAGCGGCCCGCAGACGACCGATCCAGAAATCAAGCAGCGTTGAATTGCGCAGGACGCCGTAAAACAATTCCAGAGCAAAAGCACGATCCGATGCGCTCAATTTCGTTTTCGCCAAAAGCTTGAAGATGACCGAATGGGCGAAGCGTTTTTCCGTTCGCCACGCTCGCATCGCGGTAAGCGCGGCTCGGCGAGCAGACAATTGCGCCATGCGGTCAGTCCGCTGCGAGAAAGTTCAGTGCGGCGTCACGCTCGCGCGACCAATTGAATGATAGCCGAAACCGAGCTGGCCCATCGTCTCGGGATCAAACAGGTTTCGTCCGTCAAAGACAATTGGCGTCGTCATTTTTCTCTTTACGACAGCAAGGTCGACATTGGCGAATTCGCTCCATTCTGTCGCAACAATCAGCGCTTCGGCGCCGTCCGTCGCTTCCAGCGCGGACGAAGCGAACTTAGCATCGACAATCGTTTTCACCTCGCGCGCCTTTTCCATTCCCTTCGGATCGTAAGCGACGACGTGTGCACCTTCGCGTAAGAGAGCGGCCACGAGGTCGATCGCGACAGAGGAGCGAATATCATCGGTATCTGGTTTAAAGGTAAGGCCCCAGACGGCAATTTTCTTTTCGCGCAATACCCAGAGCGTTTCGCGGATGGCCTTAAGGAAACGCTCTTTTTGCGCCGTGTTTATTCGCTGCACTTCCTTGAGCAAATTAAATGGGACACCGAGTTGTTCGCAGATCGTGACGAAGGCGGCGATGTCTTTAGGAAAACAGGAACCGCCGTAACCGATTCCCGCATTGAGAAAATCACGACCAATGCGCCGATCCATGCCAATTCCATCGGCGACTTTTTCGATATCCGCGCCGCTGGCCTCACAGATCGCCGAGAGCGCGTTGACATAGGAAATTTTGAGCGCGAGGAATGAATTAGCGGCGTGTTTAATGAGCTCGGCGCTGTTGATGTCGGTCACAAGAATTGGCGCCATGAATGGTTCATAGACCTTCTTCAACAAGTCGATGGCGTGTTCGCTTTGCGCCCCGATTACAATCCGATCCGGATGCATCAAATCACCGACGGCGCAGCCTTCGCGCAAGAACTCTGGATTGCTGACAACATCAAACTTCGCGCCGTGGCGATTGTAGCGTTTGATGGACTCGGCGACCTTTTCGCCAGTTTTCACAGGCACGGTGCTCTTATCGACGATCACGCGATAGCTGGTCAGTACGCCCGCGATTTCCCGGGCGACTTTCTCGATGAAGCTAAGATCGACATCGCC
>DATMPQ010000052.1:0-7663 GCA_035567015.1 Chthoniobacterales bacterium
CTATTCTGGACCGCGAGGACAGGCGTTCGCAGCTGCGTGTGGCGCAAGTAAAGATCAAGTTCGGCCAACCAATTGCTCCCGGAGATTTCCGAAAGGTATCGCGTTTCGCGGACGAGAAAGAGGAGCTCGAGTGATTTCTTCCATTCGTTAGGCCAAATTTCTTTAATCAGAGAAGATGAAAGAAAACGGTGAACAGCGGCGGACCTTTCGAGATACATATAACCAAAGTTGTGTGCGGCGTTCAGATCGGGATGCACGTCGGTCAGGCGTTTCGGATAAAGATCGCTCAACGGTTCGACGCCCTGTGTGATCCGATCGATTTCCTCGCCATCCATGAGAAATAAAGCGGACATCTGCGCGGGAACCTCGAGACCGATCCGGCCCAAGTCCAAGCGAGTCCCCGCATCGCCCCAGAGTGCGCCCGCTGCCTCTTCGTTAGGCTTATGCAGCGGTCCTTTCATTCCGATCACGATCCATTCCAAATCGCAGGTCGCCCAGACGGAGGCGTTCGGGAAGACGTTGTGGAAGGCACGGAGGATTGCTTTCGTTTCGACCGTAGTCAGTTGGTAAATCGGCAACCAAAAACTCGCGATGCCGCCGTCCTTTAAGCGGTCGTTCATGAGCGAGAAAAATTGTTGAGTGTAGAGATTAACCGTTCCCGCTACCTTCAACGGCGGTGGTTCACCGGTGATAATGTCGTAGCTATCCGGACTCGCCTGCAGGAAGAAGCGGCCATCTTGCACAAAGGTTGTCACCCGAGGATCGCGTAACGGATTGGAGTAACCAGGGCCGGAGTAGGAACTGGCAAGATCGAAGACTTCTTTTGAGATATCCACGACGTCCAGATGTTTGAGATGCGTATCGCGAGTGAATGCATCGGCAGTGACGCCCATGCCGTAGCAAATGAGCAACGCGTTTTCGGCTTCGGGACGGAGAGCCAGCGGCAAGTACGCGAATAATCGCATGTAGCGTTGGCTGCGCGGCAACGTGCCTGACATTGAATAGGCGTTCGTTATGAGCCGGTAGTAGTAAGGTTCGCCGAAAAGATCGCGGCGCAGCAGTTGGAGTGTATCAGCGGTGCCCTCGATTCTTTTGATTAACTGTGAACCATCCGCTTCGTACGGGCGACGCGCATTCGCGAAATGCGTTTCGTCGCGATGATAGGGGAAGGTTGCGATGATCAGAATGAGCATCGCGGCAAGCGCAAGCAGCGGGATTCCGAGCGGCTGTCGAATAGACCACGTCGGTTTTTCGCTCGCGAGAATAGCCAGCCCAGCATAACACGCTGCGCATAAGATAAAGCTCGATTGGAATCCGAGCCACGGCAGCAAGACAAAACATGCGAGCAATGGACCGAGGGCTGCGCCAGTCGTGTTGAACAAAATCGTAAGACCCGCACTGTTCATGCGGCTTGCCACTTCGCGCTGAACGCAGGTCAGGATTAACGGAAAAAGAATCCCCGATAGAAATGCAACGGGAAACATCAAGGCCAGTGATAGCCGCACAATCTGCTGCCAGGACTCAATGTGGAAGGCGTTTGTGTTTCCTTGAGGAACCGGCACTGGAAAAAACAAATAGGAAAGAAGTGTCCCAATTGCGGCGAGGAGTAAAAGAATCGGAAGCAATTTTCTCGGCGGTGCAAGGCGGCGCGAAATTAGGCTCGATGTGACACTGCCGAGGCCGATCCCGACCAACACGACGACAAGCATGACGCAGAAAGCAGTAGAGGTGGATGCCACATACAAGCGTATGAATCGGAACCAAATTACTTCGAGGCCAAGAAGAATGGCGCCAGCTCCCATACTTACGAAAAGCAAACGCCAGGGCGGCCGATTGCCTAACGAGAGTCGCAATCGAAATCGCTTTGGAGTTTTCCCGACTGTCACCGGCTTTGCGCCGGAGAAAAGCCACGCAATTCCGGCCGCTGCGCAGCTCACGCACCCGGCCGTCAACCCTGTACCGAAAAGTCCGCACGTCCGGACCAGATAAGTTTCGCCTAGCAAGGCGCCGACCACTGCGCCCAACGTGTTAAATCCGTAAAGAGTACCGATGGTGCGGCCGAATTCCTGGTGTGTTAGAAGCGGATCTTCCAGCAATACGGGAAGAGTTAATCCCATGGCCGTCGTGGGAATAAGCAGAATCGAAAACGACATCGAGAAACGCAGGGCGTTCAGGAACTCCTGATGATTCCAGAGCACTTGAAAAACGGGACGCATCCACGCCCCGAGCAGCGGAAGCCCAAACACGAGGGTGCAGCCGAAGACCGCCACAACCACTTCCAACGCCCCGTAAACGCGCAGCGGTCGCCACCGCTGCAGCGTCCACGATGCGGCAATAGCACTTCCGAGCGCGAGGCCCGCCATGAAGCTGGATAGAATCAATGCAGCGGCCCAAACCGAGTTGCCGAAAGCCAATCCGCTCAGCCGGAGCCAGAGAGTTTGAAAAAGAAGCGCGCTGCTTCCGGAAAGAAAAAGAATGATCGAGACAATGGCGGTGCGCACGGGCGAAAACGTGCAACGCGGTGATCGGCACTGCAATCGCAATACGTCGTGCTACGCCGCGGCGCTGCCCATTTCTTCCGCCGAATCCAAAAGAGGGCGACTTGGAAGGCGCGCCTCTTTGTTTTTATTTCTCGCCTGCCGCGTTGAACGCGGCTCGCAAGTCGGCCACGAAGCTTTTATATTCATGTTCGCGCGATTCCTTATCCGGCTGACGCAACAGCGATGATGGGTGAACTGTTGCCACGACCTTGAGGGCAAATTTTGACGATAAGAGTTTGCCGCGCTCGCGCGTAACGCGAAACGATGGGCGAAGAGTGCCTGCCCGGCCGTCGCGCCCAGAACAACAACGAGCTTTGGCCTAACGAGTCGCAACTCCGCTTCCAACACGGACGGCAGGCGGCGATTTCGTACGCGTTTGGTTCTGGTGAACGCGTCTTTTGCCGCGCGGCTCCCATTTGAAATGCTTCACCGCATTCGTGACGTAAACTTGCTTGCGAATCGAACGAATGAAATTGAGATCGGTTATCGATTGCATCCGAATTATTTGAACAAGGGCCTGGCAACCGAAGCAGCGCAAGCGGTCCGCGATCATGCCTTTCGCGATCTGAATTTGCCGCGTGTCATTTCATTGATTCATCCAGAGAACGCAGCCTCGCGCCGGGTGGCGGAAAAAATGCGGATGCAATTCGAGCGCAAAACCGTTTTCAAAGGATTCCCAGCGCTGGTTTTCGCGATTAGCCTCGAACGGTGGGTAACGAGTCGTGCCGCTTGAGAAATTCTTCGGCCAGGGCGCGATAAGCGCGCGCGGCGGTTCCCTTGGGATCGTATTCCAGAATCGATTTCCCGAAACTGGGCGCCTCGCTTAAACGCACTGTGCGTGGGATCACCGTGGCGTAAACGCGTTCGCCGAAATGCGCGCGAACCTCAGCCACAACTTGCCCGCTCAGCTTTGTCCGGCCGTCGAACATCGTCATGACAATGCCGCCAATTTCAACTTGCTCGTTTGCGCCCGAGTCGCGCACTTGCTTGACCACGCGCACAATTTTCACCAGTCCTTCGAGCGCGAAATATTCGCACTGAATCGGAGTCAAAATCTCATCCGCCGCGGCCAGCGCATTCGTCATCAAAATCCCAAGCGAAGGCGGACAATCCAGGAAAATGAAATCGAACGTTTGATCGGAACGGAGGATCGACAACGTCTGGGCGAGACGCGTGAGGTGGTCGTTCATGCGCGCGATCTCCACTTCCGCGCCTGCCAGGTCGAGATCGGCCGGAATGAGAAACAAGCGCTCGATGCGCGTGGGCAACACTTTCTCGACAATCGAAGCTCCACCCAGCAGCGAGTCGTAAATGCTCTCGCTCTCAACTTCCTGCATGCCGAGGGCGCTGGTCGCGTTTGCCTGTGGATCAAGATCGACAATCAAAATGCGCAATTTCTTCTCGGCGAGGGCGACGCCCAGGTTCACCGCCGTCGTCGTTTTACCCACGCCGCCTTTTTGATTTGCGATCGCAATAATTTTCATGAAACCGCGAAGCTTCTCATGCGCGGGGAACAATCAATGTGCGCAATTCGAATGTCCGCCAGCCATCCCGCTCTTTCCAAAGCAAATGATCGGCATCCGGCAACATCTCGGTCACTTCCAGCTCACCCGATTTCATTAGCCAGCGTTGGAAAATTTCGAGAAAAAGATAGCTCTCCAGATCAATGAACACCGGTTTGGTATCTTTATCGCGTCCTTCCGCGCCGCTGCGACGAAGGGCCTGCTCGGTAGGACGAATGTAAACGTGACGCGGCCAATCTTTTTGCGCGCGCAATCGCTCGACGGCGAGCACGAGATCACGTGAAACGCCGGTATAATCGCCGGCCGGAAATTCCTCGTGGGTAACCGTCCATGTGCGCCGCTGCACAATTACATGTCCACAGCGCAAGCGCGGCGTATGCGGCGCAAGTCCAAATTGGAACGGATGAAAACCAAGCGGAATGACCCAGGCGCGCGCGAACGATCCGAGGTATTCGCGCGTTCCCATTTTGCGAACGCAAACGTCGGCGTTTGTTTCGTCGACATAAACTTCTGCCTCTGCCGGAAGGACTGTGCGCCAATCGCGGTTGCCTCGTTGGGGTGCGACGAAATTCGAAAATTCCGGAAGCGCATCAAAAAGACGAACGGCCGTGTGCGCCGTAAAGTCCGCCGCAAAAAAACCAAAATGGAAATTCGGTTTACCTGCGACGGTGCGGGCGAGCGCGTCATTGAGCGCAGCTTTGTCGGGACAAGCCCAGTACATGCAGTGATGCAGTAGCGCAGGCGGCGGATGCAACTCGGCCAGAATCCAGTGGTATTCGCCGCGACCGACTGCTTCGATCGACTCGGCGGCGATTTGTAGGTCGGCGGACGGATATGTGTATTCGTCGAATTTGGGATATGAAAAATTTTCGCGAACAACATGACAATCATTAAGACTAAGCTCGTACTCTTCGGAACCGATATGTGGACGAAGCCGCTCGCGAAAAACGGCTTTCACTTCCTGAAACGCCATCACTGCCAGCCCGACCAGGCCGGGTCCGGTGAGCGGCAACTTCGCCATGTCACACGCATGAAGAAATGCCGGCAGCGGCATTGCGTCTTTTTTTGACACGGCCTTTTCAAGGACCTGGCGCAATCCGGCAGCGACACGACTTGCGATGAAGGCATAGGAATCGCGCCAGAAGTCGACCCAGGGCGCCGCTTCAACTGCCACTTCGTTGACTAGATCTTCGTCGATGCGGAAATTGCATTCGCGAAAACATTCTTCGCCGATTGGATTGGCGGCTGAATACAGAAACCGGTCGCCCGGCTTGCGCACCGCGCCTAACGACTGAAACCGGGAGCGCGTTTCATCCAAAATTCCTTGTCGATCCTTCGGTTCGATCGTGCCGGCAAATTTGCGCGGGAGCTCGGCGATCGGCTGCAGGATCGACAACCACTTTGCGCGCACGTTGCCACCGCGCCACTTCTCGACATCCTCGCGCAAGACAGCAAAAGCATGCGGCTCCAGCGCCGGAACCTCGACGGCGCATCGCAGAATCTTTTTTTCGACGAGCGCCCGAATAGTCTCTGGCGAAACGCGCAAAGCATGAACGGGCGTTTTTCCGTCACAACGTTCAATGATCCCCGCTTCTTCCGAGGTAAGCGGAGTTGTGTCGCCGCTTTCGGTAAAAATAAACATTTGTTTGTCAATCCTGCCGTTGGGATGCAAGCGGGGCGAGAGTTCGGCAAAGATTTCGGAGTCGGCATTCATCACAGCCGCAGTTGCATGTGCCGTCCAGCGCTCAAGAAAAACGTCACGAGCCGCTATCCCCGGCTGGATGTCGATCTTCAATCCGCGAATCTGTTGGTCGGTCTTGCCCCAGCTGGTGGGTCCGAATTCGCTGAACGTGTCGTTTTTCGCGCAAATACGCTGCAGGTACAAAAGCAGGTGCCGCTCGCGGTCTCCAGCGCGCGCGTTGCGGTGCGTCAAGTCACTCGTCACAGACACGGCCAGCAGACTTGCCAGCAGCTCACGCACGCCGCCCACGCCAAAAACAAGATGCCGCGGTAAAAGGATTCGGGCTGATTTTAAGAGCGCAGCGCGCGCGTCTCCGAGCTCGCGCTCAAGCGTAGCCTGAAGTTTCGATTCGAGAGCCAATACGTTAGCCGCGGCGTCAGCATAGTTTATGAATACACGCGGCTGTGGACCAACTATCCCGGCCGGGGCGCGCCTCAGACGGACGGCAACACGCAAAGCGCGGAATGCCTGCTCGGAAAGGAGGCGCTCGGGCGAGCGAAAGAAATTTTCCGCCTCCGCACTCGCCTTTGTTAGCTCCTCGTTTCGAGCGCGCAATTCGCGCGCAACGGAAATTGTTTCAGGTGTGGCGAGCGGCTCCAGTATGTCGAACGGCACACCGGCCATTCGAATCAGAAAAATCGGCGCGATGTGGTAGGCAGAGGGCACGCGTTCAGCAAAACCAAACACGTCAGAGCTGACAAGTTAAACCGATGGGCCCACGTGCTGTAACACGGGCCTCGCGGCCTGTTCGGGCTTTTCACGGCCCACAGGGCCATGGCTACATCTCAGTTATTCTGAAGCGGCAACCGAATCGTGAATGTGGTGCCAACGCCCGGCGTGCTGTCCACTTTGAGCGAGCCGTTGTGATCCTCAACAACTTTTTTTGTGATGTAGAGCCCGAGGCCAGTTCCGTTCTTGCCCTGTTTGGTCGTGAAATAGGGATCGAAAATCTTGTCAATCCGAGCCGGGGGGATCCCGTGACCATCATCTTCTACGCGAAGGTCCACATAGAAATCCTTCCGCGCGCAATCCACCGAAACCAATCCTTTCTTGCCCGCACAAGCTTGCACCGCGTTAATGATCACGTTCTGGATGGCACGTTTGATTTGCACGGTATCGCCAAGAAGAATGCACGTGTCTTCGCAAATATTGGCTTTCAACTCCACGCCATTCTGGACGGCTATGGACCCAACGCCTTTGATCACCTCGCGCAAAATGGCCGAAACCGACATCGGCTTGTGGGGCGAGGCTCCGACGCTGCCGTAACTTTGCCACATCGTGAGAAGCTCGCGGCAAAGCCGCACGTTTTGTTCGATGATGCCCAGTTCTTTAATTGAGGCGGAGTTTTCAGCGGCGCCTCCATTTTCAGAACGCTCAAGTTTTTTTGCGAGCAATTGGACGTAACCCCAAACGATTGTGAGCGGATTACCCAAATCGTGGACAAACTCAGCCGAAGCCTGGCCGAGCGAGGCGAGCCGTTCCTTTTGCGCCAGTTCTTTAAGCAGGCGATTATTTAGTTCCTTGATTTCGGCCGCTGCACGTTCGCCAGCTCGTTGCACACGCGTGCGTTCGACGTTGCGTCCGACTACTTTTCGCATTTCGCCCGCGTCGAAGGGCTTATTGATGTAATCACTGGCGCCGAGCCGCAACGCTTCCTGTGCGGTTTCGAGAGCGCCGAAACCGGTGAGCATGATGACGGAAAGATGTGGATCAATTTCACGGATTCGTCGCAAACCTTCGATGCCGGTCGCCCCCGGCATTCGGATGTCCATCACGACGGTATCAGGTTGTTTCTCCTGCAGGAGTTTAATGCCGGCATCGACGCAATCGGCCGTATGCACATTGTAATCTGGCTTGAG
>DATMPQ010000053.1:0-2972 GCA_035567015.1 Chthoniobacterales bacterium
ACCGCTGGCAAAGTCCCGCCCGATTCGCCCGCGCGTCGCGCCAGATTCAGCGCCGGAAAATCATCGTAGCGCGGCGTCGCGAACTCCAGTTGCCCAAGTTTTCCGAAATTAAGCGGCGGCAATGAATTCGGCACGCGCTCCGGCCAGGTCACGGCGTACTGAATCGGAAAACACATATCGGAGTGCGACAACTGCGCGAGCACGGAGCCGTCGCTGAATTCCACCATCGAATGGACAATGCTTTGCGGATGGATCACCACTTCCACGCGCGTCATCTCCACCCCAAACAACCAGTGCGCCTCGATCATCTCCAGCCCTTTATTAAATAGAGTGGCCGAATCGATTGTGATTTTCCGGCCCATGGTCCAAGTCGGATGTTTCAGCGCCTGCTCCGGTGTAAGATCGGCAAATTCTTTCGCGGGCGTTTCCCGAAACGGTCCACCAGATGCGGTGAGGATGATGCGATTAACATCGGAAACATCGAACACCGAACACCTAACGCCCAACGCTGAACTCTCTGCATTGGACGTTGAGCGTTGAGCGTTGAGCGTTGAGCGTTTGCCTTCTAGACACTGAAAAATCGCATTGTGTTCGCTGTCCACCGGCAAAACGTGGACGCCATTGTCGCGCGCCTCCCGCATGATGATCTCGCCCGCCATCACGAGAATTTCCTTGCTCGCCACCGCCAGATCCTTTCCCGCTTGAATTGCGGTCAGGGCCGGACGCAACCCGCCCGTTCCAACGATAGCGACCAAGACTATGTCCGCATTCGTTAGGCAGGCGATCTCGCGCAATCCTTCTTCGCCCGTAAAAATCTGCGGCTCGTACTCGAGCGCGCCGCGCAAAACGTCGATCTTGCTTTCATCGACCAGACAAAGTGCCTGCGGCCGGACTTTGTTCGCGGCGGCGGCGAGCTTTTGAGCGTTGCTATTCGCCGCCAGCCCGACAATTTCCATCCGCTCCGGAATATCGTGCGCCACTTTCAACGCGCTCTCGCCGATCGACCCGGTCGCTCCCAGAACGACCACGCGTTTAGGCTCTCCGCAATATCGCGTCGCCATTTTTAACCACGAATGGACACAAATGCACACGAATTCATAAGACGATTCTCTCCCATTCAAGCTTGGAGCGCTTAAAGTTTAGGACCACCCCAGCACGCAACGCGGTCGCCCGAAGATAGTTCAACATCAAGCCGCGCTCGTGATCGGTAATTCGGTCGATCACCTTTGCATCCACAACCACAGCATTAAATGCGATCAGATCAGGAATGAACAAACCAACCTTGTGACCTTTATACAGGATGTCGAACGAAGGTTGCTGCTGAAAAGGAATTGTTTGGAGACCAAACTCAACCACCAACGCATTCTCGTATGGCTTCTCCACCAGCCCATGGCCAAGTGTGTTTAGCACTTCGATCGCGCAACCAACGATTCGAAAAACTTCCTCCTTGAACAACAGCTTGTCGTCATTCGTGTGCATTCGTGTCCATTGGTGGTTATTCACGGCACACGGATCACCAGTCGTAGATAAAAAAACATCAGCGGCGCGGTGAAAAGCAAACTGTCCACCAAATCGAGCGCGCCGCCGATTCCCGGTAAAAGATTGCCGGAATCCTTCACCCCGGTGCTGCGCTTGACGATCGATTCTGCGAGATCGCCAACAACAGCGGCGAATCCGAGCAACAACCCGAGAATCGTTGCGTGGGTCCAATTCAGCGCCGACAGGTGTCCGGGCATCAATTTGTAGAGTGCCAGGCTCGCACAAAGCGATAATACGAGCGCGCCAAAAAAACCTTCCCAGGTTTTCTGAGGGCTGATGTGCGGAATCATCTGATGTCGCCCAATCGCGCTGCCCAGAAGATACGCGCCCATGTCACTAAACTTCGTGACCGCAATCAGATACAAAACATAAAATTGACCGGTCACCGCGCCCGTGCTCGAACGCGGAGTGAGGTAAACAATTTTGGTCATGAAATTGAAAAGCCAGAGCACATACATCAGGCCGAACAGCGTGTATGCCATCGTCTTAAGCGGTTCGTCATCTCGCAGACGGGCAAACATTTGACGTGCGAACACGGTCAGCAAGAAGAAGAGCAGGACCGCGATCTCGAAATCGTACGAACCCGCCGGCCCCATATGGGCGAAATAATAAAAGCTGCCCCCGAGCATGATCGCGCCACAGATCATTGCCGTGATCTTGAAGTTCGGCAGCCGATCGTGATCGAGCATGCCGTAAAATTCCCAGAGCGCGATCAATCCGAACGCGCTGATCAGGAACCAGAACAAGATTTCGTATCCGGAAAAGGCAATGGCAAGCGCGATCGACCAGAGCGCGATCGTGCTGACAAATCGTAAAATGAAAACGGAACGCGGCGTCACGCTGGTTGGAGATGGTTGTTCAAGCGTCGCGGGCATGCGCTTCCATCATCCCGAAGGAACGAGCGACGCGCAAGAAGAACGCGCGCCAGATCAACATGTGTTATGGCTCCCGCCGTCTCGACGGCAGTTTTCCTTCTTTCCTGCCCGCCACAGGACGAGTCCGTCCGGACTGGCGGACTTTCCTGATTCGCCTAATTTGTTGTCGTGCAGAAAACGATGCAGGCCGTCGTGAAAAGCAAAGCCGAGCCGGGTCTTTGGCTGGAAGAAGTTCCCATTCCCGAAGTTGGCGGAGACGACGTGCTAATCCGCGTCGTGAAAACGTCAATCTGTGGCACCGACGTGCATATATATAACTGGGACGCCTGGGCGCAGAAAACGATCCCCGTGCCGATGACCATCGGCCACGAATTTGTCGGGATTGTCGATCTTGTTGGCAATCATGTGAAAGGGTTCGCGCCCGGCGATCTCGTCGTCGGTGAAGGCCACATCACCTGCGGACATTGCCGCAATTGCCTCGCCGGCCGGCGCCATCTTTGTCCGAACACGAAAGGGGTGGGCGTGAATCGCCCCGGCGCGTGGGCCGAGTTTGTCGCG
>DATMPQ010000054.1:0-2887 GCA_035567015.1 Chthoniobacterales bacterium
GGCAAGGATCGCGGCGGGTTCCGGATCATCATCGTTGCCGCATCCAATGCCGATCCTTATCCCGAGCAGGATGCGGCCATCGCTGCGCTAGGAGCGCATTTCGGTCTCACACTCGATCGCCACCGCTGCTTCCCCTACGGCCGCTAAGGAGCCTGACAAGTATCGCTGCTTGATTGGAGCGATGTCGGCTCATGGCACATCACGTCATTTTCACTGCGCTGCGGAATTTGGTCGCTATCTGAGCATAGCGGTCATGGCCGGACTTGGTGCTGGCTCGACCCGGTCGCGAATGACCCGTTAGCTGACTAAATGGCTCGGCTGTCCCAGGAGCGCCGGTGAAGCTGTTTGCTATAGCTATAGATCATGGTCAAACAGTCGCAGACGCTGAGAGTCCGGGCGGGGAAAGAAACTATGATGAGATTAGGGCGTGGGAGCCTAACCCTTTGGTTCGCCACGGTTCTTTGTATTGTAGGTATTAGCTGGCTGGCCTTGGAATATTTCGTCCCGTCACCGCCTTCCAGCATTGTGATCGCGACGGGCGGTAAAGGTAGTACCCTTGAATATTTTGGCGAATTGTATCGAACAAGATTTGCACGTGCCGGAGTCAGGTTAAATCTGCGCGAGACTGCTGGCGCATTGGAAAACTTCAGGCTATTGCACGATCCAAATTCCGGCGTTCACATTGCGTTCGTGGCGGGAGGTATTTCCGACAGCAGTCAGGCACCGGAGCTGTTGTCGATGGGACTCATCTTCAATGTTCCTTTTTGGATCTTTTACTCTTCTGTTGAGCCGCTGGATGGGCTGCCGCAACTTAAAGGAAAACGCATTGCCGTTGGGCCAGAAGGAAGCGGCACTCGATACACCGCCGAAAGGATCCTTAGCAAAGCCAATATCGATTCAAAAACCGCGACACTGCTGCCTTTCGCACTAGATGCCGCGGCGGACGCGTTGAATGAGGGCAAAGTGGATGCTGCACTGATTGTAGGCGGCTCGGATGCGCCGGCAGTTGAAAGCTTGCTAACTAATCCTCGCGTTCGGCTTATGAACTTTTCAACGGCGGAGGCCTTAACCCGCATTTTTCCAGATCTTGTTCGGCTAGTGCTCCCAAAGGGCGTGATTGAAATTGATCCGCTTAATCCACCCAGTGACGTGACGCTTGTAGGGACCACAGCCAAGGTATTGATTCGTGATGATGTTCATCCAGCAATCGTCCAGCTTCTCGCGCAGACAATGAAAGAGGAACACAATGGGTCGGGGCTCTTTCAGCGAAGCGGAGAATTTCCGGCAATCAACGATCCAGAATATCCCGTAGCTCAAATCGCCGTCGATTACTATAAGAACGGCCCCTCGCTCCTTCCGAAATACCTGCCCTTTTGGATGGCCATTTATGCGCAACGAATGATTGCGTTTTTAGTTGCAACTTTGGCGATTGTTTTCCCGGTGTTTGGTTTTGCGCCTAGGCTATATCAGTGGTTTGTCCAAGAACGCCTGCGCAGGTTATTTCGCCGCCTAAGAATTATTGAAAATGCGTTGCGCGTGCCGCTTACGGTCCCGCAAGTAGAAGCTCTCCAAAGTGAATTAGCGGACATTGATCGGGCGACCAGTGCGGTTCCGATGCGAAACTCCGACCTCTACTTCATGTTAAGGTATCATCTCGATCAAACGCGTTCGCGTCTCGTTGAGGCAAGCGAGACTGCCAAGGTTGCTCAGAGTGTGAACTCCTAAACATGTCTGCTGTTGGCCCGTCGCGACATATTGCAGCGCCGTGCGGTCGTGGTCGCTATCGGGATCGAAGCGGACATGACCTCGTGAGCCGACTTCGATGACTTGGTCGCGATTGACCCACAAGAGACATTGGCAAGCTGAAATGGTAAAACGTTCCCTCAAATCCAAGGAGGTTAGCAGCTTGCGTCTGACGATCCGAGCACCAACGATTGATGAGCTATCCAGCCTTTCCGATCTGTGTTTCAGATCTAAAGCCGTCTGGGGCTACGAC
Organism: Chthoniobacterales bacterium; assembly: GCA_035567015.1. Lineage (GTDB taxonomy): Bacteria > Verrucomicrobiota > Verrucomicrobiia > Chthoniobacterales > UBA10450 > AV133. Next base: position 1,997 of record DATMPQ010000054.1, read on the forward strand.
GAGGAATTCATGGAAGCGTGTCGCGGCGAGTTGTCGTTTTAACCGCGCGACTTGGCATTGACGCCCACCGCAGTTGCCGAACATAACGGCAAGCCAATCGGTGTTGCACAGGTAAAAGTCGTCGATGGAAAGGCTGATTTGCTGAAACTATTCGTCGAGCCCAGCGCGCTTCGCAGTGGCACCGGTGAGGCGCTGCTCGTTTGGGCTACCGACGTTGCGAAAAAACTGGGTGCCACGCAACTGACAATCGACGCGGACCCCGATGCGGCTCCGTTTTACCGCAGGATGGGAGCTTACGATCTAGGCGAAGCGTCGTCTGCATCGGTGCCGGGAAGGATGTTGCCGAAACTAGCGATGAACCTTTGCCCTGCGGACCTAACCTGAGGTCCGAAACTGGCACATAACGTCAGTTGGCGCAGTGCAGCGCCATGTCCGGAGTTGGGGGCAGACCGGAAGTGACCGGCACACAGCCAGAGTGACGCGATTGACCCATTGCGGAAGTGGTCGACTTTAGGGGCGAGCGCCATAAACCTTTGTATCGTTCCGTGACACCTTAGATGCCAGACGATTACCTACGTGCAATTGAGGCGCTGATCGCGATCGCCTTAGGTTGCATGCGTTTTCGGAAATCGCGCGGTGTCTGCCGTGAAGTCGTTTATCGATTTGCTCCCGTCCGCTGGCAGCGGCCGGGCCTCTATAGTTTATTATTTGAAGAGATCAGGCGGCCGAGCGTCTCATGACCGGCGCCTAAAAGCAAACACACCTCGAACATGTTCGCGGTCCTTGTATAGGCAGGTAGCCGATCCGGCGAACGGAAAGCGATGATTCGATGCTGCACTTTCTTACCGGCCTCCGTTCCCTTCCCGTGGCGGCCGCGCTCGCGGGCGGCAT
>DATMPQ010000055.1:0-13927 GCA_035567015.1 Chthoniobacterales bacterium
CGGCACCGCGAGCGCCCGCCACCCGCATGAAGACCTTCTTTCAGGAACTGAAGAATCGGCGCGTTTATCGCGTTGCGCTCGGTTACGTCGTGGCGGGATCGGCTACGGTCCAGGTTGTCGGGACAGTCCTGCCTATCTTCCATGCGCCGGATTGGGCCCAACAACTATTTGTTGTTCTGATAGCTTTGGGTTTTCCCTTCGCCCTTGTTCTGGCGTGGAGCTTCGATGTTGAAGCGGGCACAATTAAAAAAGCGGGTGTTGGCCCTGGCGGCACTGCGGTATCAAACCGGCGCCGAGTGTGGACTGTGGCCGCCATGGGTTCAGTCGTCGCAATGTTCGGGCTCGGAGCTTATTGGTTCTGGCACCCATGGACAACTAAGTTGCGCCTGGAGCCAGAGGCCGGCCCTGCCATTACTGAAAAGAGCATCGCCGTGCTCCCCTTTGAGAACCTGAGCGATGATAAACAGAACGCGTACTTTGCTGATGGTGTACAAGATGAAATTCTTACCAACCTTGCTCGGGTTGCCGACCTCAAAGTCATCAGCCGCACATCGGTGATGCAGTATAAGAGCGGAATCCTGCGCAACTTGCGCGACATCGCTAAGACGCTCGGCGTGTCCCACGTGGTAGAAGGTAGTGTCCAGCGTTCGGGCGGACGTGTGCGCGTAAGCGCCCAGTTAATCGATGCCAAAACAGATACGCATCTCTGGGCAGAATCTTACGATCGGGACCTCGCCGACGTATTCGCGATCGAACATGAATTAGCTGAAAAGATCGTGTCTCAACTCAAATCAAAGCTCTCGGCCAAAGAGAAAGCGGCCATCGAGGACAAACCGACGGCCGATCTCGCTGCTCACGATCTGTACATCCGGGCCAAAACACTCATCGCGACTTCTATGTTTAGTACTCCTCTACAGGAGGGCTTGGTCGAGGCTGTTCGCCTGCTGAATCAGGCAATCGAGCGCGATCCCGCCTTCGCGCTTGCATATTACCAACTTGCCCAAGCTCACGATGTGCTCTACTTCGCGGGTACCGATCACACTCCTTCGCGCCTGGCCATGGCCGACGCGGCGATGCAATCGCTCGCTCGTCTCCGTCCAAATTCGGGCGAAGCGCATCTCGCCCTCGCTAAACATTTGTACTGGGGTTATCTCGATTACGACCGCGCTCGGGAGGAACTTACTTTAGCACAGAAGAGTTTGCCTAACGATCCGCTGGCGTTTCAACTGGCCGGCTTTATCGATCGACGGCAAGGGCGATGGGCTGAATCGACCAAAAATCTCGAGCGCGCTGCCGAGCTCGACCCGCAAAACCCTACTGCTGCTGGTGTCCTCCAACAACTCGCCAATAGTTATCTTTGTCTGCGCGATTATGCCGGTGCCGAGCGCGTTCTGAACCTCGCAATCGCGCTTGCTCCCAAAGACGCAAACTTGCGAGCTTCGCGCGCGGCGGTTGAGCTCGATTGGCATGCCGACACGCGCCCGCTGCTCTCCACAATAGAGGCCATCGTTGCTGAAGATTCGCGCGAAGGCCAAAACATTGCTCAGCAGTGGCTTTACGGATCGTTGTGCGGTCGGGATTTCGATGGCGCGCGACGCGCCCTGGCAGCGCTGCCGACCGCTGGATGTTACGATGACAGTGTTCCGTTTCCGCGGGCCTGGTGCGAAGGCGTAGTCGCTCAGATGCGGGGCGATAAAACCGCAGCGCGCGCTGCATTTACCAGCGCGCGAACCGAAGCGCTCAAGCTGGTGCGCGAGCAGCCCAACTATGCCGAAGGGCTCTGCGTGCTCGGAATGGCAGACGCCGCCCTTGGTCAGAAGGAGGACGCGATTCGCGAAGGGCACCGCGCCGTCGAGCTGTTACCGGTGACGAAGGATGCGATCATCGGTGCGCAGTTGGTGCAAAATCTGGCACTTATTTATGCGTGGACGGGCGAGAAGGATCTCGCCTTCGAACAGTTAGCCATCGCCACAAGCATCCCCGGCTATTTGAGCTATGGGCAACTACGTCTGCACCCGCGCTGGGACCCGTTGCGAGGCGATCCGCGCTTCGACAAAGTCGTCGCCTCGCTCGCGCCCAAGTAGGCACGGTTACGCCCCGGCTAAATCAGTCTTGCCCTGGCCGTTGCCGCGGCGACTTTGATCTGCGCCATGTCCAATGAGCCAGACCTTTTCTCCGATCGGATTCACGTCGAGCAGCTCGAGATTTCCGCGCGCGTCGGGGTGCCCGAAAAAGAACGCGCCGCGCCGCAACGTTTGACCGCTACTATCACGCTCTGGCCGCAACGACAGGCAGAGGAATTACATGATCACATTGCAAAGACGGTGAACTATTCGGAGGTGTGCGAAGAGACGAAAAACTTTGTGCGCGATCACACCGTTAAACTGGTCGAGACTCTGGCCGGTGAGCTGGCGGCGCATTTGTTACAGCGCTTTGCCATTGCGAGAATAGCGGTCGAGCTGCGCAAATTCGTTGTGCCGGATGCGAAATACGTTTCGGTGACGGTCACTCGGAGCGCGGCTCTCGATTAAATGCGAAAAAAAGCTGTAGTGGCAGGCGTGTCGCCTGCAAAGTTTAACTGATTATGCGACAGGGAAGATTTAGCGACGTGGCAGCAGAGATTGCACAGCGTTACAGCCAATCGGTTTCGTTCGATTGGCGGCTTTATCGGCATGATATCGCGGGCTCCATCGCCCATGCTGCCGCGCTTGCGCATGCCGGAATCCTCACCTCTGAGGAGCGGGAGAAGATCGAAAAAGGATTGCGCGAAATCGAGACCGAGATCCAAAGCGGAAAATTTGAGTGGGACCAATCGCTCGAGGATGTGCACATGAACGTCGAAGCCGCGCTCACGAAGCGGATTGGGGTTGCGGGCGCGAAACTGCACACCGCGCGCAGCCGCAACGATCAAGCCGCGCTCGATTTAAGGCTGTATGTCAAGGCAGAGACAGGAGAGATCAGGTCCGGCCTTCGCTCGTTGCAGAGCGCGCTGCTTAATCTCGCGGAGCAGCATACCGATGTTGTCATGCCGGGATACACGCATTTGCAACGCGCCCAGCCGATCTTTTTCGCTCATTACATGCTCGCCCAAATCGAAGCGTTCGAGCGCGATGCGGACCGGCTCAGTGATTGCCTGACCCGAACAGATGTTCTGCCCCTCGGAGCAGGTGCGCTCGCCGGATCGACTATCGTTTTGAATCGAACGTTCGTCGCCGGGCAACTCGGTTTTTCGAGCGTTAGTCAGAACAGCATCGATGCGGTCGGCGATCGCGATTTCGTCGCCGAATTTCTTTTTTGCCTTGCCATGATCGGTCTCCATCTCTCTCGGTTGAGCGAGGACCTCATTATCTGGAGCACGAACGAATTTGGGTTCGTCGAATTCAGCGATGCATTTTCCACCGGCTCGAGTTTGATGCCGCAGAAAAAAAATCCGGACATGGCAGAGCTTACGCGCGGCAAGGCCGGGCGGCTTTACGGGAATTTAGTATCGATCTTGACCACGCTGAAAGCGCTGCCTTCGGCTTACAATCGCGATTTGCAGGAGGACAAAGTTGCCCTGTTTGATTCTGCCGATACGGTGAAAGCCGCGCTCGAAGTTTTTGCCGCGATGCTGCCGGAATTAACGGTTAACCGCGAGCGAATGGAACGCGCGGCCCGCGATCCGAATCTTCTCGCGACCGATCTGGCCGAGCACCTCGTGAAAAAGGGGATGCCATTCCGCGAGGCGCACGAGGTTGTCGGTAAATTAATCGCGCGCGCGTCCGAGAAAAACCTCGCCCTCGATAATCTTTCACTCCTGGAAATGCAGGAAGCATCGCCACTATTTGGGGAGGACGTAACCACGATTTTTGACGCACGTCGTTCTCTGGAAAAGCGCGAAGCCATCGGCGCACCGTCGCCCGAGAATGTTGCGGCGCGGATCAAGCACTGGCGCGTGCTACTTGACCAAACTGCAGCGGCAGGCGTGCCGCCTGCCTGAGAAGCGATTTTGCAGCCGAGACGGCCGCCGCTCCAGCGCTAATCATTCGCTTTTCAGCTTTCGCTTCATAATCTTTCGGCGTGAAGCGGAGCAAACTTGTCCAGGATCGAGATGGTTGGGAGACGATCTCGAGCGATCGGCATTTCGCCAACGCGCATCTCGAAGTGGCGACCGATGACGTGCGAACGCCGACGCGCCCAAAACCGCGGAGCTGGACGGTGGTGCATCGCAAAGGTGCGGTCATCGTTGCGCCGATAACGCGCGACGAGAAAATCGTTCTCATTCGCCAGGAACGCCTGCCGATTCGCGCGGCGATTTGGGAAATGCCGGCCGGACAGATCGACAACGTACTCGAGCCGGACCAAAAAGAGATCGAAGCGGTCGCGCTGAGCGAGCTGCGTGAAGAGGCGGGCTACGAATTGGCCAAAGACGGCGAGATCATCGGGCTCGGTCATTATTTTTCTTCGCCCGGATTTACTGACGAACATGGCTACTTTTTTCTGGCGCGACCAGTCCAACCATGTGCTTCCTACGTGCGTGATGAAGCGGAATCGATTCTCGATTGCCGTGCATTTGGCGTGGACGAAATTTGGCGCATGATCGCGGAGAACGAGATTCGCGATGCCAATACCTTGAGCATGTGGGCGCGACTGGCGGCGCGCGGTTTTATTTCACTCGTCGCCCGCTGATTGACTCCGAAATGGTTCGCGAGTGATTGTCGATCCAATGGCGCTGCGAGACATTTTCAAATTTCGCGAGCTTCCGGAAAGCGAAACGTCGAAGCCGTTTCTCGAGCATCTGGAGGACTTGCGCTGGACCATCGTCAAGATGTCGATGACGCTCGTGCTGGCGATGATCATTTGCTTCGCCTTTCGATCGACACTTGTGCGCGTGCTGCAAATGCCGTTGCATGATATCGACCCACAAATTGGGGCGTTGCGGGCGCTGGGCATCACGGACTCGATCATCATCTCGTTTCATCTCGCCTTTTATGCTGGCATCGTTCTCTCCTTTCCGCTGCTTCTCTATTTCCTGGCGGAATTTGTTCTGCCTGCGCTCACCGCGGTGGAGAAGCGTTTCCTTTTTCCGGCCATCTTCGTCAGCTTCGCGCTCTTTTTGCTTGGTGTGCTGGTTTGTTATTTCTGGTTGCTGCCAAAAACCATCCTTTTCTTCTTCCGCGACACCCAGTCGCTTGGCTGGGCGCCGACATGGACGGTGCAGCAGTATTATTCTTTCGTGACGCGATTCACGATGGGGTTCGGCCTCGCGTTTGAATTGCCGGTGGTGGTTTTGGCGCTGGTGCGCTTCGGATTGGTCACCTACAAATTCATGGCGCGCACGCGGCCGTATGCCATCGTCCTCATCTTTATTCTCGCCACCATCATCACGCCCACGCCCGATATTCTGACGTTGGTCGCAATGGGGCTTCCGATGTGTCTGCTTTACGAAAGCTGCATCTGGATCGCGTGGTTCATGCAGCGTCGTAGATTGGCATCGACCGCCAGCTAGTTGCGTGGACCATTCCGCTTACTCATTTCTTTTCAGCGCACTTGCATTCGTCCTCGGCGCCGTGATCGGCTCGTTCTTGAACGTCTGCGTTTATCGGCTGCCTCTCGATCTTTCCGTCAATGAACCGCGCCGCTCGTTTTGTCCGGCTTGCAAGAAGTCGATCCCCTGGCACCAGAATCTGCCGCTGATCAGTTGGCTCGTGCTGCGCGGACGCTGCGCAAACTGCGGCAACAAAATCGCGTTCCGCTACTTTGCGGTGGAATTGATTACCGCGGTTCTCTTTCTCGCGACTTGGCAACGCTTCTTATGGCCAATGGCGATCGCCTATTGGGTTTTTGTTTCACTGCTCATTGTTGGCACCTTTATCGACCTCGAGCACTTCATCATTCCAGATCAAGTGACGATTGGCGGAGCGGTCGCGGGATTGGTCGCGAGTTTGGCCGTTCCGGAATTGATGAGCACCGATTCGCACATTGTGGCGGTGATTCGGTCGGGGCTCGCCGCCGCCCTGGGCTACGTCATTCTTTGGATGGTTCTCGAAGCGGGCAAATTTGCTTTTGGAAAGAAGAGAATCCGTTTCGACGCTCCAACTTCGTTTACGTGGACGAGACGCGGCGAGGACGCCGATCTGCTAGTGGGCGAAGAACGCAGTTTGTGGAGCGAATATTTTGCGCGCGAGAACGATCGTCTATTGCTTTATTGCGACGAAGCTAAGATCGACAATCGCGTTTACGGAGGCATTACCCTCGAGTTCTACTACAATCGCGTCATAGTCGAAGGCGAAGCCTTCGACCTCGACCAGGTGAATGAAATCTCGGGGGTCGTGCGCGAACTCCAAATCCCCCGCGAAGCGATGGGTCGGGGCGATTTGAAATTTCTGGCGGCGATCGGCGCGTTTCTAGGATGGCGCGCGGTGCTGTTCAGTGTTTTCGCCGGATCACTGCTCGGCTCGCTCGTCGGATTGGTTACGCTGCTAGTGGGGAAACGAGTCTGGTCAGCTAAGCTGCCCTTCGGCCCTTATCTCGCATTTGGCGCGGTGAGCTGGCTGTTTTTTGGCGAAGCTTTTGTGCGTTGGTATCTCGGGCTATTGAGCCCCGGATGACGCGATGAGGCGTGGCGTCGTGCACCCGCCTTTGCAAAGCTTCTGCGTGGCAGGCAGCGCGACGGCTACGGGCAAGAATTGTTCACGCCTCGGCGGGCGTGGCGGCGGAACTGCGCGTCGCGGCCTCGGGCGCGGGCGATACGAACATCAATCCTAGATTGATAAGCTCACATTTCCACCAACGCAGAAGCCCGCGCCAGATTTGCTTCCGAATGCGGGCATCCGGAACAAAGCCCTCGTAGAGCTCGCGCCATCCAGCGTTTCGCCTGCCATAGCATCCCTTGGCCCATCGCCGCTTGGCCAGAGTCACCAGCCTGCGATTGTAAAACTTCATCATGCTCGCCACCCGCCGCCCGCCTAAACCGCCAAAGGGCAAGTTGAGAAATGCATGCTCCGGATCGCGGTAACTCGCCCTGACCAAACCGAGGTAATAACTGCTCACATCGAGTAACAGCGCCGCCGACATTAACTCAGCATCGCCCATGTAATAGTATTTATCCTTGTACAAACTTTCGAACCAGCAACGATAGGTGATCGGATACTGCTGGTTATAATAATGAAGCCGGTCCGCGACATCTTCGCCCGCCAAACTGTGCGCGATCAGATCGGCCACGTAATAAGACGTGTACGAACAAAAATCGAGACCCGGACTGTAAAGCGGATCGATAAAACCGGTCGCGTCGCCCACGGCGGCCCAGCCATCATCGCAAACCCTTTCGCTGTGATACGGCAACGTCGACAAAGCGTGGACGTCGCCCTCGATTACGCGTGCCGCTCCAAAGATTTCGCGACCGACCGGATTACTCAGAATGTGCGAATGCAGCCGTTGGCCCAGGCTCGATCCATCCGGAAGTTTAAAAATACGATTGTCATAAACGATGCCCGCGCTGACATCGCCGCCGTGCAGCGGGATGATCCAGACCCACCAGCCGCGACCGAGCAAATGATTGGTCGCCCATTCCCGGCTGGTGTGGCAACCGTCCGCATAATCGGGAAAACGCTCTCGCAATTCGTAGCTGTCCCACTGCTTGACGCCACTGAATCGGGCCCAAACCGCATTGATGGGGTGCTCGGTATTTGCGCGAAGATGTCCCAGTTTGCGCGCGAGCATGGTCGCGCGTCCTGTGGCATCGACAACCCAGCGACAAGTGACGCTACGCTCGCCAAGATCGACAACTGCATTGACGGTTTGGCCATCTACTCCGTTTAGGTCGCACTTTGTTACCTTGGCCGGGCGCCAGAGATCACACCCCGCTTCCACCGCGAGTTCGAGCATGTGCGAATCAAGTTTCGCGCGATCAACCTGAAAGCCTGGCAAACGACTGTGATAACGTGAGCCAACTTCTACGCAATCATCGAACGACTGGTCCGGCCGATTCGAGAACCACAAACGCAAACCCTGTTTGGCGAGCTGATGATGACCAAGATAATGGGTCAGGCCCAGAATCCGCGTCATATAACAACTGCTCACTTCGGTGGTTGATTCGCCCACTTTGCGATCGAACTCGGCCGTTTTTTCGATGATGAGCACACGCGCATCCGGCTTTTTGCGCTTGAGCATGAGCGCAGTGGCGGCCCCGGAAAACGCGCCGCCGATGATCGCGACATCGTAATCGAAATTCATCGCCACAAAGATGATGGACTTTGCCGTTCGCAAACGCAATCAGTTCCAGTAAGGCGATGTCACTGTAGGCGACAACGTTGTTATCGCTGGGGAAGCCAACTCCGAAGGGATTCGCGAGCAATGCGCCTTCTCCTACAATTGTTGGACGTTGGGCAGCCTGCTCGCGAAAGCTTTCGGAGTTGAGCGTTGGACGTTAATGTTCCGCAGCATGATTTTTACAAACGCTCGTTTGATTTTCCCGGAGGGAATTCGCGATGGCCTCGAGCTTGTCGTGCGAGACGGGAGGATTGCAGAGATTCGACAACAAACGGCGCGAACGAAAAATGAGATCGTCGATGTCGGTGGAAATTATCTCTCGCCTGGATTTGTCGATCTTCACATTCACGGCGCGCTTGGCCGTGATACGATGGAGGCCTCGGCGGAGGCTTTTCGCGCGATTTCCGACTACCACGCCAGCGGCGGTACGACATCGCTTCTGCTGACAACTGCGACAGCGCCGATTGCCGCGATCGTAGATGTACTGAACGCAGTTCGTGATTGTCGATCTTCGATCAAGCAGATCGCTGGCGTTCATGTGGAAGGCCCCTTCATTTCGAGAGCGAGGCGCGGCGCGCAGCGAGAGGAATTTATTCAAGATCCAACCGCAAAGGCGGGGGAGCGATTGCTGGATTACGCCGACATGATCAAGCGCATCACGCTGGCGCCGGAATTGCCAGGAGCACTCGAGGTCATCGATGGATTCTGCGCGCGGCAGATCAGCGTGAGCGGTGGCCACAGCGATGCCTGGGACGATGAGGCGCGCGCGGCCTTCGTGCACGGCATGCGCAGCGTGACGCACACTTTTAATTGCATGTCGAGCGCGCGCCGGCGTGGACGACGTCGCATCGCTGGCCTGCTCGAATTCGCGTTGAGCGAGCCGCAGATCAATTGCGAATTGATCGCGGACGGTCATCACGTTGCGACGACGTTAATGAAAATGTTGTACCGCGCAAAAGGCGCCCGTGGAATTTCTCTCGTGACGGATGCGACCGCCGGGTCCGGTTTGCCGGAGGGATCTCGATTTTCGCTCTTCGGCAGTGATTGCATTCTGGAAGATGGCGTTTGTCTTTTGGCCGATGGTTCGGCACTGGCGGGCAGCGCATCGCGTATGATCGATCTTGTTCGAACGCTCGTGCGAGATGTCGATGTAACGCTCCATGAGGCGATCGCGATGGCGACGAAAAATCCCGCGCGCGAGATCGGACTGGAAAGGAAAGGATGTCTCGAGGCAGGAGCAGATGCCGATCTCGTGGTAATTTCGGCGAAGCTGGAAGTGATGCGGACGTTCGTTGCTGGGAACGAAGTTTACGTGCTGTAGGCGCTGGCCGCGGCAAGCGCGACGCTAGCATCGCGCGCATCGCGTCGCCCCGAGAGCAACGGCCGCAAATCAAATCGACAATAAGAACTCGGCGATCTCGAGCGAGGCGCGTGGCCGACTCAAGCGGCTGATATTAGTTGCCCATTGGCGCCATCGTTCTGCATCATTGGCAAATGCTCGCTCAACTTGGGCAACGACCTCAGCCGGCGAGCGGGCGATCACGCCGGAGTTTGTTTCGACTATCAAGCGCGCATTGCCTTCCTCTTGCCCGGAGACGATGTGATTGACGATCATGGGACAAGCGGCCGCGATGGTTTCCTGGACCGTTGCCCCGCCAGCCTTGCCGATAAGCAAATGGCTCGCGCGAAGCAGGCGCGGAAGCTCATCCGTCCAGCCGACGATGTCGATCCTGCGATCGCCGGCCACGGCTTCGACCGCCCGCCGAAGTTCATCATCGCGTCCGACCGTCACAGTCAGATGAATGTTGAGACTGAGAAGTTGCCGCACCAGTTTGGCCGCCTTCAGCGTGCCGGGGTTGATTATATACAGAACGCGTCTTTCAGATTTTTCGGAAGGTGGTGGTCGATCTTGCATTGGGTCGGCAAATTTGGGGCTCACCGGAAATCCAAACGTTTTGATCATTTCCAGCGCGATTCCTCCAGCTCGCACAACCGCAGAACTTTGTTCATTTGGAACAAGAAAGTAATCGGCGCTGCAGCGGTACCAGATTCCGTTGACCGTGATCGAGTCGGTGACAACGACAACGCTCTTGGAGGTTCTGTTCGGTCCCAAAACCTGCTGGAGCAGATAGGGATAGGCCGGAAAAACGGAAACGACCACATCGGGTCGAAAGTGGGCGAGCAAAGGGGCGAGATGTTCCTTGAGCCGAGAGAATCGCCGGAAACTTTTGTCGAAGTCTTGTTTCCGATCTAGCCACCGATAAACGTAGCCCCAGGAGCGCGGCCAACGATTTATCACCGCCAAATAGGCTTTGCGGACGAATTCATTGAGCGGCCCGTAGCTCTCGGCGAAGAGATCGTGCAATTCGACTTCGACGTTGGGGGCGACCCGCGCCAGTCCATCACGGATGCCGCGGGCGGCGCTGTTGTGACCTTCCCCATAACCAGCGGTGAGGAGCAGGATTTTTTTCACGACTCGTTAGGCAGATGCAGGCCGAAGCGAAACCCCGAACGCTTTCGGGGCAAGTTTAATGGATATTTGCCTCCGGCAAAGTAAACTCTTGGCGGAGATGAAATATCTCGGATTTGTCTGGCGAGTTTTGCGCCGTCTGGTTTGGGAAACAGCGACCGATAATACGACCGGTCTGGCGGCGCAGATGGCGTATCAGATGCTCTTCACGCTCGCGCCCGGTCTGCTATTTCTCTGGCATCTACTCGGTCTCTTCGGCACCGATCCGGCAAAGTTGCATAGAATATTTCTCGTTTTGAAAAGCTTCATGCCGCCCGATCCCAAAGTTCAGGACATTCTTGATGCGGCGGCGGCCAGCGTCGTCGTGACCGGCTCGAGCGGTATGCTCGCGAACGCCGGGATCATCCTCGGGATTTATTTCGGCACTGTCTTCATCGCAACGATTTCCCGGGCCCTGAGCCAAACACATGGTGTGCGCGAAGATCGCCATTGGTGGTCGAAGTACATCATCTCATTCCTGATGCTCTTCTGGTTCGGCCTTACCATTCTCTTTTGTTTCAACGCCATGGTCTTCGGCCAAACACTTGCCGGCATTGCCGAAGTTAATTTTCAACTGACCATCCCGCTCCAACAATGGGTGGCCGCGCTAAATTTGCCGTTTACCGCGCTGGCCCTGATCCTTCTCGCGCTCGCGCTTTATCTTCTGACGCCGGAGAATTATCTGACCATTCCACAAGCGTTACCCGGTGCGATTTTCTTCTCGTTTGGCTGGATCGTTCTGACAAAGCTCTTCCAATTTTACGTCGCGAGATATGATCGTTATAACCCGACTTATCTCGCGCTCGCGTCCATCATCATGTTGCTCACCTGGATGTATCTCACTTGTTTGCTCCTTCTCCTTGGCGGCAAATTGAACGCGATTCTGCGCCGCGAACGCGAACGCGAAGCGACGCCGCCAACGCCTGCTCCGGCAGAACAGGCAGCTTAACTCCAAAGTCCCGCGACGGCGGGACGAGTTGACTCCGAACGCTTTCGCGAGTTGATCGCGCCGCTCGCTCTGTTACGCTCCGCTGCCGTGGTGCGTTTTCGCCTTTGGGCTGCAACTGCCCTCGCCCTGAGCGGGATCATCGGCACACTCGTCCACGCACAATTAACCGATGAGGAGAAGGAGAAGCGTGCGCAATCGCTCCAAGCGCACTCCGCTGCATCGGCGTCTCCTGATGAGTCACCGAGCCCGGCCCCGAAAGCGGCCAATCACAAAAGGAAAACGACCGCGAAGCCTTCGCCGAGCCCCGCAGTCGCGGGGCCGGAGACGAAGAAAACGAAAAATGCCGCGGGGGATGAGGAATCATCCACACCCGCGCCGAAAAAGAGTCCGAGCGCGAAAGCGAGGAAGTCTCACGAAAGCGCCGCAAGCAAATCTCCGACTCCGAAGAAAAAACATCGGAAGTCTTCTCCAACGCCTTCCGCCTCGCCTAAAAAGTCGCCGAAGAAATCGGAAGAAAATGCAGAGAAGACTCCAGCACCGCATCCATTAGCTGTTCCCACCCCGAGCGTCACGCCGCAGCCGACCATCGCCCATGCTCTTCCAGTTCCGGCTCAGGAGGCACCACAGGTCACCGTCGAGAAATCGGGTTTCGAGGAAGATCAGGGTCTTGAGCCTCCTCCCTCGCCTCCGCCGCGCCGGTTTGGTCTTTGGCCGTGGACCCGTTCCACTCCTGCTTATCGCTATCTGACGAGATCGGTCATCGAGGAAATCCGCCGCGCGCCAGTGCAGCGGCGCCGCTGGCAATTCATTGTCGTCCACAACAGCGGCACCCGGCAGGGCAACGCGGCCGTCTTCGATTACTATCATCGACATGTGCGGCGCATGCGGAACGGGCTCGCTTACCAGTTCGTCATCGGCAACGGGACATCGACAGCCAACGGCCAGATTGAAGTGGGAGATCGCTGGCGCCGGCAAATCAACGGCGGCCATGTGCACAGCGATTACCTGAACAATATCTCACTCGGCATTTGTCTGGTGGGCGATTTCAATCGCGATCAACCGACCCGAGCACAGCTCGAAGCATGCGAAGAACTAATTCGCTACCTGCGGCAACGTTGTGGCAAAACGGCCGGACACGAAATCATTGTGCGGCCACATCGTGAGATGAATCCGCCGCGCTGGCCGACGGACTGTCCTGGGGATGCGTTTCCCTATTCCTGGTTCAGGAGATTTGGGGAATGAAAAGAATGACGAATGGTCGAATGGCAAAGGATTGACGAAACCCGAATGACGAAATGAGGTATTGATCTCTTTTCGTCATTCGACATTCGTGCTTCGTGATTTCCCTCAATGGCGTTGCGCCACGATCAAATTGCTCTCCTTGTAGTTCCAGCGATAACCAAACCCAATCCCAAGCGGTGGCGGATTGCTTTGCGCGAAGAGCTCTTGCAGTTTTGGCTGATAGTGCTGTTTGAAGAGCTCGATCGGACCGAGGTAAGTACCGAAGAACCGGAGGGTCCACTTCTCGGGATTAAAATAGGCCAGTGGAATCCCGGAATCATCCTGCACAATCAGGTTGCTGTGGTCGAGAATGAAATTGCGGATCGTGGCGAAACCCTCCTCGAACATGAGGTAAGATGATGACTTGAGGAAACTCGCGCCGATGCCGAAGTGCTGGCAGAATTTTAGGAACCCTGGGTTCGATTTGATTCCGCCATCGGAAATATCGGTGGTGAAATAATACATGGTCTGCGCATTGCCGGAGCGATTGTCGGTGTAGTTAATGCGCACGCCGGAAATGCCGCCGGTTTTGCCGCCTTGGAATGTGCCGCTAGAGCTTAAGGAGCCGAACGTCACGTCGGTGATAGTTTTGTCGGCCCGCGCAAGAAAGACATAAAGAATCGGCAGCGTGCCGTTGAGTTGCTGCTGCTGCAAATCGATCTTCATATCCTTGGTGATGAAATAGCTCGTAGTGAGCGACGCGTTCATCGCATTTTCCAGATTGTGCAGCGCACCGGAGAGGTCCGCGATGCGGAATGGATCGGGTGGCGGACCCATCGATTCCTTGCCGCAGAGAACGTAAACCGATGCGTTCGGGAAAAATTGGTCCACGTAAAGAAAATCCGGACCGCTAAACATGTAGAAGGCGACCGGAATCGATTGCTTAGCTTCGGGAAGATATGTGGTTTCCCAGAGGGCGAGTTTTTGGAGCTGGCGCA
>DATMPQ010000056.1:0-21871 GCA_035567015.1 Chthoniobacterales bacterium
GGTGACTAACCGTCGCTCCGGCCGATATGGAAATACTTCCGGAATCTCGCCCTCTCGAAGCTTCCGTTGCACGCTGCGCCAGAAATCCGGATGAAATAAATCCGCGTGCTGTTCGAGCAGCGCGGGACCCGCAGGTCCGGGCAGGCTGAGAAAATTGGGAAATTCTTCGGGAAACACGTCATTCTCGCGCACGGAGAACCACGGCTCGGCCGATATTTCTTCCTCGTAGGTGCTGGCCTGCGGCAGATCGCGAAAATTGCAATCGGTTAGAAAACAAAGCTCGTCGTAATCGTAGAAGACGACCCGGCCCCGCCGGGTGACGCCGAAGTTTTTGGTCAACAGATCGCCCGGAAAAATGTTCGACACGGCCATGTCCTTGATGGCCTGGCCGTAATCGCGAGCGGCTGCTGCACTCTGAGTCGCATCGGCTTCGGCGAAGAAAATGTTAAGCGGACGAATGCGACGCTCGACGTAAGCATGAGCGATGACGACATCGTCGCCTTCCAGCCGCACCGTCTTTCCGGCCGCGCCGAGCAAATCTTCCAGGAGGGCCGGCTCGAATCGGTTCCGTCGCATGCGGAGGTGCTCGAACTCGTACGCTTCCACTAAACGTCCGGCGCGATCGTGCTCGAAGACCAGCTTATAACGGCGCATCACCTCGTTTGCAGTGGTATCCTTGGGAAGATCGAATCGATCCTTGATCACCTTGAAAACGACGTCGTAGCTGGGCAAAGTGAAGACGAGCATGACCATTCCGGGCGTGCCTTCGGCCGTTTTTAAACGGTCGGCCGAAGCGTTCAGCTGCGCGACGAAATCGCGATAAAACTCCGTTTTGGCATGTCGGTTAAAACCGATTTCGTTGTAGAGATCGGCTAAACGTTTGCGCGGCATTAGCTGCCGCAAGGAATGCACCAGGGCGTGCGGACAATCGGCGTTTACTCGGAAATACGCGCGCGTGTATGAGAAAAGAATCGACAGATCCGCTTCGCCGAAGAGCACGGCATCGAGCGTGATGCCGCGTTCACCTTCATGGCGCAGACAAAAGGCCAGAGGCAACCCGACGCCATCGCCACCATCGCGCATCGCGTGACCGACAAGGTAGGCGCCGCCGCCCCGATAAAAAGCGCGGTTAACCATTTCGAGGCGCACCTTTGAATCTCTCCGGCCAGCACCGGGAAATTCTGCCTCGACTCGCTCCGCCGCCAGCCGCACCGAGACACCCAGCTCGTTCCAGCATTCGGCTGCGAATCCGCCCGCTTCGGGGTCGGTTACCGCCGCCGAGATCAAATCCGCAAGGGCTGCTCCGGAATAAATTCGACGAACGTCCAGAGGAGAACTCGTGGGCGGCGCATCGAAATCGGAATCGACAAATTCGATTGCCTGATCCACGCCTTCGGTTGAAAAAACGCGCCGGGTGAGTGAGTTGAAAAAACTTTCACCAATCTCCCAGGCTTGAGATTGCGCGACGAAAGAGGAATAAACGGCTTTGATCGCGGTCCAGACGTTGCGTTCGCGCAAACGAGGGCCCATCAGATCGGTTATCTGCACCGTTAGGTCCGCCAGCACGTTGCCATAAAGATGAAGCCTATCGGCCGCATCCGCGTAGCTTCCCTTCAGATCATGAGCCAGAAAACGCTCCCGCGCGCGGCGAGTAATTTCATCAAAACGCCTCTGGTAATTGGCGAAAGCGTGTTGTGCGGCTTCTGCGCAAAGCGCGGCCAGGCGGCTGTCGGTCAAAGCCGCGGCTGGCGACGAAGCAGTCTCTGCCCGGTTCAATGAAACTGTTCTTGTTCGGTTGAACCTCGCAACGCCGTCGTAGAGGAGAGACCGGCGGCGATCACCTGGGCGACGTCGTCGAAGTAGCTTGTGCCCACTTCATGCTGGTGCTTCGTCGCACTGTATCCACGCTTTTCGGCCGCGAACTCCGCCTCTTGCAGTTCCGCATACGCCTCCATTCCTCGATCGCGATAGCCGTGCGCGAGTTGAAACATGCTGTAATTGAGCGCGTGGAAACCAGCCAGGGTAACGAATTGGAATTTGTAGCCCATTGCCCCCAGTTCACGCTGAAATTTTGCGATGGTTCCGCTATCGAGTTTTTTCTTCCAATTGAACGAAGGAGAACAATTATAGGCCAGCAGTTTCCCGGGAAACTTGGCGTGAATTCCCTCGGCGAATTTTTTTGCTTCAGCCAGATTTGGCTGCGAAGTCTCGCACCAGATTAAGTCGGCGAAGGGCGCGTAGCTAAGTCCGCGGGCAATCGCTTGGTCCAGTCCGGAGCGCACGCGAAAGAACCCTTCGATCGTCCGCTCGCCGGTCAAAAACTCGCGGTCGCGCTCGTCGGCATCGCTGGTGATCAAGGCGGCGGCGTTTGCATCGGTCCGTGCCAGAATCAGCGTGGGAACGTCACAAACATCGGCGGCTAGTCGTGCGGCAATGAGGTGTGCGATGGCCGCACGCGTCGGGACCAGCACTTTTCCTCCCATGTGTCCGCATTTCTTCTCGCTCGCAAGTTGATCTTCGAGGTGCACGCCGGCCGCACCCGCCTCGATCATAGCTTTGATCAATTCAAAAACGTTGAGCGGCCCGCCAAAACCAGCTTCGGCGTCGGCCACGATCGGCACGAACCAATCGATATCGTCTTTGCCTTCCACACGCGCGATTTGGTCTGCGCGCTGCAGAGTTTGATTGATCCGTTTGACAACAGCCGGCACGCTGTTCGCCGGATAAAGACTTTGATCGGGATACATTTGGCCGGCGAGATTGGCATCGGCCGCCACCTGCCACCCGCTAAGATAGATCGCCTTCAATCCTGCCCTGACTTGCTGAAGCGCCTGGTTCCCGGTGAGCGCGCCGAGAGTGTTGATGAAAGGTTCAGCTTGGAGCAAACTCCAAAGCTTTTCCGCGCCGCGCCGCGCCAGGGTCTGTTCGATAATGACGCTGCCTTGCAGGCGCCGAACATCGCTGACCGAGTAATTACGAGAAATCCCCTTCCAGCGGGGATTATTGGCCCAATCATGATCGGCTTTTTTCATTTCGTCCCGGTCCTTTTCGACTCCGGAATTTCCTTTCCCTTTTGCCTTGCTCGTCGCGCTCATCTTTTTTTGGGATCGCCGATTAGCCAGGCGTTGGCCGTCGCCGCCTCGTCGACCGCGGCGGGTGTCAGTCGAGTTTCTCATAGCCGGGTAAGGTAAGGAATTCTGCAAACTCGTCGTCAGTCGTAATCCGGTCGAAGAGTTCGCGCGCCACGTCGAATTTGCCATCGGCAAAACGTTTCTCTCCCGTCTGCGTTTTGATTTTCGCCAGTTCTTCGTCCAGCACGCTGCGAAACAACTCCTTTGTCACTTTCCGGCCATCGTCGAGCGTGCCGCGAGGATGTCGGATCCATTGCCAGACCTGGGCGCGTGAAATTTCCGCGGTGGCTGCGTCTTCCATCAAATTGAAGATCGGCACAGCTCCACTCCCGCGCAGCCACGCCTCAAGATATTGGACGCCGACACTGACGTTGGTGCGCAAGCCTCGCTCGGTGATTGGTTCGCTCGGTCCGAAATCGAGGAGGTCTTTGCTCGCGACATTCACGTCATCGCGTTTGCGATCGATTTGGTTTGCTTGCGGCATGAGAGCGTTGAAGGCGTCGAGCGCGAGCTGGACCATGCCGGGATGCGCCACCCACGTGCCGTCGTGGCCGTCGCGTGCTTCTCGCTCCTTGTCGGCGCGCACCTTGGCAAAAGCTTCTTCGTTCGCCTTAGGGTCGTTTTTGACCGGAATCTGCGCGGCCATTCCGCCCATCGCGAAAGTTGATCGCCGATGGCACGTCTTAATGCAGAGGAGAGAGTACGAATGCATGAAATGGGTGGTCATGGTGATCAAGGCGCGGTCGGCCAACAGGAAATCGCGCTTGTTCCGAAACCGTTTAATACACGAGAAGATGTAGTCCCAGCGGCCGCAGTTGAGCCCGGCCGAATGATCGCGTAATTCGTATAGAATTTCGTCCATTTCGAAGGCGGCCGGAATTGTCTCGATCAAGACAGTGGCGCGAATAGTCCCGTATGGAATGCCCAGCTCTTCCTGCGCGAGCCGAAACACGTCGTTCCAAAGGCGCGCCTCGAGGTGGTTCTCCATTTTGGGCAGATAGAAATAGGGACCGCTTCCACGTGCGATCAGTTCCTGCGCGTTGTGGTAAAAGAACAATCCAAAGTCGAAAAAGCCCCCGGCGACTGGTTCGCCATCGATCAGCACATGCTTCTCCACCAGATGCCAGCCGCGCGGCCGGGGCATCAGCACGGCGACTTGCTCATTGAGCTTGTACTTTTTTCCTTCGGGATTGGTGAAATTAATCGTGCCTCGAATGGCGTCGTGTAAATTGATTTGACCTTCAACCATGTTGCTCCAGGTCGGCGCGTTCGCGTCTTCAAAATCCGCCATGAAGATCTTTGCGCCGGAATTCAGCGCGTTGATGACCATCTTGCGGTCGGTCGGCCCGGTGATTTCGACCCGTCGGTCTTGGATATCGCTTGGGATCGGCGCACACTTCCAGTCGCCTTCGCGGATCTGTTTCGTCTCGGGCAGGAAGTCGAGCCCTTGGCCTTGATCAAGCTCTCTCTGCCGTTCCTGCCGGCGCTCGAGACATTGCTTGCGCCGCGCGCCGAACTGACGTTGCAGCTTTGCGACAAAAGCGAGCGCTTCCGGAGTTAAGATTGCAGAGAAAGCCGGCGTTATTTCTCCCAAGACCTCCACGCCAGAGGGCAGGGGACTGTGACTTGCCTTGGCCATGGTCGAAGGAGTGGTCATGAAGATTGAAACACTACCATAATTCGCGGCTCCTGATACTTTCGCGCGCAGCGTCACTGCGATGTTGCATTCATCCTTTCCCCGAACGCTCGAAAACGAATTGGATACGCGGCTTAGCGGGAGACGGCGTAATCGTACTGGAGAAGTCTGTGCAGGAGAGTAACAGGGCCAAACCGACTGACTGCGCCAATGAAATCATTTTCGGCGGTGTGAACAATTGCCATTCGAATTCTTCGGGATCACCGTCCGGGTAAGCCAGCTGCACGCGGAGTCGGTCGCCATCCATGCGCTTGTTCTCTTTGACGACTCCACGCGCGGTCTTGAGCTCCCGCGCACCTTGATGGGACGCGAAAAAGTCCGGGTTCCAAAGATCGAGAATGACACGGCCACTTTTCCGAACGCCGTCCGCCAGCCTTCGGAGGACGGCGCGATTTGTTCCGTCATCAAAATGTCCGAAGCTCTGACCGAGCATGATCGCTGCGTCGAACGTTTCCGGCGCCGGCTGATAATCGCGGATGTTGGCGACGACATAGCTTCGGCCACCGGCTAGTTCGCGAGCCTTGGCGATTACATCAGCATTGCGATCGATTCCGGTTACTGAGTAACCGCGGTTCGAAAGCGCGCGAGCATGCCGTCCCATGCCGCAACACACATCCAGAATTTTTCGGAATTCGGGTAGCGGCGCGCACCGGCAGATAAACTCCGTTTCCTGCCTTGTTCGCGCTCGGTCAATCCCGACATGAAAGAATTCAAACCATTGATGTGAATACAGGTTCGGCTCTGCCGGGGTCATCGATGCACCGCAGTGAGTTTAACCAAAGCAAGTAACCCGAAAATCAGGGAAAAATCTGTAGCCGCGGTCGCTAACCCCCAGTCCGAAGAATCTCCACGGCACATAGCCAGCAAAAGCGCTTGGAAGCAAAATCGTCCAGAGAAGACTTCGCAACGCGAGCCAAGCCGATGACCAGTTGCGAGCGCGACTGTTCATCCCTCAACCTTCATCCTTTCGCGGCCTTTTCTAAGGCGACGATGTCAATCTTATCCATTTCCATCATCGCTTTCATGACGCGATTCGCCTTTCCGGCATCGGGGTCGGCCAACATATCGCCGAGAAAGACCGGGTTGACCTGCCACGAGAGACCGAACTTATCTTTGAGCCAGCCGCAGTGCCCGGTCGATCCGCCGTCGGCGGAAAGTTTCTCCCAGAAATGATCGATCTCATCCTGGGTCTCGCAGTTGACCGAGAACGAGATCGCTTCGTTGAACTTGAACTGCGGGCCGCCGTTGAGTGCTACGAATTCGACTCTGTCGAGCGTAAATTCCACCGTCATCACGCTGCCCTTCCACCGCGGCCCATTATCGCCGTAAAGCGTTATCTTCCCGATCTTCGAATTGTTAAAAATGCCGACGTAGAATTTAGCTGCCTGCTCCGCTTCCGAATCGAACCATAAAAAAGGATCTATCTTCTTCTTCATACAACTCAGCTTAACCGCCGGCTCTCTCAACCCTCAACACTCAACTATCCTGCGCTTGCTATTAGCGTCCGGCGCAGCAAATTTACGAGCCGAACAGCAAAAACCGGTTCCGGCGTAATGAACAAAATTGATTTCGCAGTCGGCATTGGTGGCGAGAACGGCCAGGGGATCGCTTCCACCGGGAACATTCTGGCGCTTATCTTTGCGCGGCGCGGACTGCATCTCAACGCCTACAACGCTTACCAGTCGATTATCCGTGGCGGCCACACTTTCCTGACAATTCGCGCCGGCGACGGACCAGTCCGCAACATGGGCGACAAGATCGACGTCTTCATCCCGCTCAATCAAGACACAATGGATCGGCACCTGCATCTTTTGAAAAGCGGCGCGTGCGCGATTTACGACAAAGAGAAGGTCACGCCCGGGCAGGCGGCAGACGGTGTCCAACTCTGCCCCATGCCGATGAAGGAATTGACCAAGGGCAACAAGCTCGCGGTCAACACTGCTGCGCTCGGTGCGACGCTCCAATTGCTCGGGATTGAATCGGAACCGCTTGAGACGGTCATTTCGCGGCAATTTAATAAGAAGGGCGACGCGGTTATAGCTGAAAACCTATCCATCGCTCGCGCGGGGTACGACTACGCGGCTCAGAATTTTACAGCCTTTTCTTGGAAAGCGCCGGGAGGAGCCAAACCGCTCGGAATAATTACCGGCAACCAAGCCATCGCCATGGGTGGAGCGGCGTCGGGCGTGAAGTTTTACGCGGCGTATCCGATGAGCCCGTCGACCGGCGTGCTAATGTGGATGGCAGCGCACGCGCGTGAACTCGGCATCATGGTCCGGCAGGTCGAAGACGAGATCGGCGTGATGAACATGGTGATTGGCGCAGCCCACACCGGCTGCCGCGCCATGTGTGCAACCAGCGGAGGTGGATTTGCGCTGATGACTGAGGCCGTCGGGATGGCGGGAATGATTGAGACACCGATTGTTTGCGTCGATGTGCAGCGCGCCGGACCGGCGACTGGCGTCCCAACCAAGACCGAACAAGGCGATCTCTGGCAAGTGCTGGGCGCCGGCCAGGGCGATTATCCGCGCATTGTTGTCGCACCGGCGAACCAGCTGGATTTATTTCAGACGATTCCCGAGTTGTTCAATCTCTGCGACAAATACCAATGTCCCGGTCTGGTCTTGTCCGATCTGCTGATTTCCGAAGGAACCGCGAGCATCGATCCCGATGATCTGGACTTCCAAGTGAACATCGACCGAGGCGAATTGATTCTGTCTAACGGCAACGGAAACGGTGCGAATCTTGCCAGCGGCTACAACGACAAGATGTATCTGCGTTACAAGAACACTCCGAGTGGAATTTCTCCGCGCGCGGTGCCGGGAGTGCCCGGTCACATTTTTACTGCCGCGACCGACGAGCACGACGAAGACGGCACGCTCATCAGCGATGAATTCACCAATCCGCAGAAACGCCGGATGATGGTGGAGAAACGCGCCCGCAAAATGCAAGGCGCGATTAAGGACATCGCGCCGCCGAAACTCATTGGTCCGGAGAAGGCTGATGTCACGCTGGTGGGTTGGGGCTCGACCGCGGGCGTAATCCGGGAAGCGGTGGAAAAACTGGCAGGCGAAGAAGGCATCGTGGCCAATCAGCTCGCCATTAAATGGATTGTGCCGCTACACACGGGGGAAATCGGCGCCATTCTCGGGCGCAGTAAGAATGTCATCCTGGTTGAGAACAATCAGAGTGGCCAGTTCGCCCGTTATCTCCGGAGCGAAACCGGTTTCGCAGCGCACGGTCACATCCGCAAGTACGACGGCGAACCGTTCATGCCGCACCACATTGTCGAAGCAGTGAAAGCGCAGTTGGCAGGCAAGACCCGCCTTTCTGTTCCTGTCCATGAAGTTAACGCCTAGCATGAACGATAAGCGATTTAACGATGTAACGCTTCACGGCTTCACCGCTCTAATGATTTATCGTTTCAACGCTTCAACGCTTTAACGATTCAACGAAAACAATGCCCGCACCCGCTGCACCGCCCGTCACGACCGAGCCCGGCCAATTAACGAAGGAGACTTATCGCGGCCGCATTCATCCTGATTGGTGTCCCGGCTGCGGCGATTTCTCCGTGCTCGCTTCGCTTCAAACGGCTCTGTTCGAGCTCGGGTTGCAGCCGCATCAGGTCTGCGTCATCAGCGGCATCGGCTGTTCATCGAATCTGCCCGGTTACGTCAACACTTACGGAATGCACACGCTCCACGGACGCGCGCTCGCGGTTGCGACCGGCGTCAGACTTGGCAACCACGAACTAAAAGTGATTTGCGCCGGCGGCGACGGCGACGGTTACGGAATTGGCGGCAACCATTTCGTTCACACCATGCGGCGCAACGTTGACCTCACTTACATCGTGATGGACAACCAGATCTACGGTTTAACCACCGGCCAGTGCTCGCCCACGAGCGTCAAGGGAATGAAAACCAAGAGCACGCCGCAGGGAAGTGTTGAGAACCCGATCAATCCGATCCCGATGGCAATCGTCGGCGGTGCCACCTACGTGGCCCGCGCGTTCAGCGGCAAACAGAAACACATGGTCGAAATGTTCAAGGGCGCCATTCAACACAAAGGCTTCGCCCTGGTGGACGTTTTCAGTCCGTGCGTCACTTACAACAAAGACAACACCTACCAATGGTTTAATCCGCGCGCGAAAATTCTCGAAGAACAGGGCCACGACCCGAGCGATTTCCACAAGGCGATCGAGCGCGGTTATCAGTGGGGCGAAGAAATTCCGGTTGGATTATTTTGGCGTCGGACCGATTTGGAAAGCCTGGAAGATCTGGAGCCGGTGTTGCATACATGTGAAGGCCCGCTCGCCTTCCGCAAGCTCGGCATTTCCCCGGAACAAGCGAAAAGCGTAATCCAGGAACTATTGTAGCGGCGGCCGTGTCGACCGCGGTCGCTCAACCCTCAACTCCGTAAAGGAGCGTGGTTCCCACGGAGCTTTACGCTCTCAACCGTCCGGCTTAACCGCCTTGATCGAGAGCCTCTTCAGTGCCCAAGTTATCTCGTTCTCCGCTCAGTTCACCCTGCGGCGCCGGTGCGCCGGAGCGCTGCTCGCCCGGACGCGGCTCTGCCCGCGTAAGCTTTTGTCCCCGACGTGAGAAGCCCGGGGTTTCGACAGCGACGCATATGCAGCCAGTGCCTTCGGCACAACCCTGGCAGCAATAGGTCTCGCCGTCGTGCGTATATCCTTCGCCAGGCCACTCATTCTTGACCATTCTGCAACCGGGACACGCCGGCACTGGAATCGAGTTCACCAACGAATCCCTTTCATCGAATTCTATCAGCATAAGTTTCCTGTCCCATCTTGTGGACCGCCTCTCATAAAATAGAAATCGATTCTGACAGCTCTTTTGCGCGTGCTGGCCGCAGCGGGTGCGGCTGCCGCCATTGTCAGAATTTCAACCACGAATAGACACCAATGAACACCAATTCAAAGCGGTCTTACAAAAGGAAGCAAAGGGAACAAAGGTCGTCGTTCTAAAAGTTTCAGCTTCGTTCCCTTCTGTTGAAAAGTCTTCGTGTGAATTCGTGTCCATTCGTGGTTACCATCAGCTTCGCTTCGGTATCCATCGCCTGACCCGGCGGAAATACGCTCCGTACTGATCGCCAAAAGTTCGTCGCAAAGTCGGCTCCTCGTACAACACAACGAACAGGTGAGTTATGAGAAAGAACACGCCCGTATAGATGAAAATCGATAGTGACTCGTAAAAGAGCGCCGCGCCGGCCAGGGTCAATCCGGCGCCGATATACATTGAGTTACGCACGAAACGATACGGCCCACGGATCACGAGTTTTCTTGGCGGATCGAACGGCGCGGGCGTGCCTTTCCCGATGAACACAAACGTAAACACGCACCAAAGCGCAATCACCGTTCCGATCGTTACCATGATGATCCCCGCGACCTGCGGCGCTCCGGTAGTTGCCGGCGCAACAATGCCCGACCACGACAGAAATCGAGCGGGCATATAAACCAACACGAAGCCAATAAAAAGCGCAGCGTAAGTAACTGCACGAACAAGAACAAACATGGTCACGGATGCGACCCGTGGAGCCACACGTCGTCAAAGAGCGCCCGGCTGGCGAAAGATTTTGAAAGTCGCGAAACGGTCAGCATTGCGGAGAGCGCGCAGTGTCCCCTTGTTCGATGCCCGGCGCAACTCGTTAACCACGAATCAACCAGCCTTCATATGATTACGGCTCGGCAAGCACGAATGAACACGAATCATAAGTCGATTTGCCTTCGTCCGGGGAGCATAGGCCGCTGGCCTCTTGGCGACGGCTGCCAGCCGTCGCGCACTTTGTTCCTATAAACCGGTCCGATGAATTAAGTCGAGAGCAGGACCTTGAATCCCGCCTGCTCGAAATGACGGTCCGGCGTTAGCGCATCGGTTAATCCGCGTTCTTTCATCACCACAAACGAGATACAATCAGTTAGCGACCATTCCTTATCCGATCGTGACGTGTAGAGTTCGCAACCGCGATCAAACAACTCTGGACTAGGTGCGATAATTTCGGCGTCGCGTTCGGAACGTAACCGAGCCAGAGTCCTGCCAAATTCACTACGCGCGCGACTGGTTGCAATCGCATTAGCGAATTCCAAAAGCACCCGTGCCGTGGTCAGCAGCGGCGTAACCAGACTCGCATTCAGGTTCTTTGCCGCCTGATGGTATTGATCGCGTGCATTAACGAGCGCAAGAAAGAACCCGGTATCGGCGAAGACCGGCTTCATTTAGCGCTTCGGCGTTCCGTAGAGATAATGATCGTGTTGGAAGGAGAGATCAGCCGGCAGATCATCGGCCTTTCCCGCCATCTCGAGAAGGACACGGCCCCAACCGGTCTGCGGTATCGCTGACGCAGCGTTGAGTCGATCAAGCTTTTCCTTTACCAGCCGAAGCTCCTCGGGCTTCAGCTTGGCTAGCTCGGCAATGATTTCCTGTGCGCTCATGCGGAAAAGGGTAACACCTCGCCCGCCTCGGAACGAGGAAAAAATAAAAGGCATCGTCGAAGAGCGCCCGGCCGGCGAAAGATTTTCAGAGTTGTGAAACGGTCAGCATTGCGGAAAGCGCGCAGTGTTCGTCGCAGGACAGCCTTTCTGCTTAAACTCACTGCTCCGGAGCAGCGCGCCTCCGCCTTCCGCTAATCAGATAAACCGCGGCCCTCAACTCAAGCAGCGGGTCGTCCGAAGGTTCAATCCCATCCAGGCGAGGAATCGGATCGAAGATAATCTGCTTCTGTTCGTGAGCATGGTTGGCGACTGTACTCGTCAGCGCAATGGTTCCCAACTCCACCACCTTCCGCTCGGCTGGCCAATGCACTGTCGCGTCATTCACAACATCGCCCTCCTCAGCAACCTGAACCGTGATCTTGAACTTGATCGGGCCCTTCGCCAGCCGCTCATTCAGCTCGTTAAACAGATAGTCCGGTCCCTTCGCCGCAGCCGTCGCAGCATCCAGATGCTCCTCCCCCGCCTCTGGAACAATCGTGTATCGCCCATACCGGCTCACGCCATCCTTATTGGTGAACTTCATCGCAGTAAGCCCAAAATACTTCTCCTTAGCAAAGCTCGCCGGAAACGGTGTAATCGCCTGCACAAATGCCAGCGCCTTGGGATGACTCCCCA
This sequence comes from Chthoniobacterales bacterium, assembly GCA_035567015.1. Lineage (GTDB taxonomy): Bacteria > Verrucomicrobiota > Verrucomicrobiia > Chthoniobacterales > UBA10450 > AV133. Next base: position 11,951 of record DATMPQ010000056.1, read on the forward strand.
CGAAAGCCTGTACCTTCGCTGGATCGCTCTGCGTCACGCCCCGCAAAAACTCCAGAAACTCTTGCCCCGTAGTCGCCGGAAATCCATTGACCGAGTGGGCCACGAGCCCTCCAACTTGCACACTGCCTCGGCCAGCATGGCCGCGTTGAAGATCGTCAAGCCTTTCGTGCTCGTGATCGCCCGCGATACCACGCACGCGGGCGAATTGGTTAGGCTCATCCAATCTGATGGATTTTTTGAGGGTCGTTACAAAGAAAAGGTGATCCAAGTAGACTCCAGCAAAACGGGGGCGGAGGAGGAAGAGATGATCAGCCGCCTGCTCAAAGTGGAACACGCTGACGAGCCGACTGAGATCGTCATCCACGTCAACATGCTGAAGGAGGGCTGGGACGTTACCAACCTCTACACAATTGTTCCGCTGCGTGCGGCCAATGCGCGCATTCTGATTGAGCAATCAATTGGAAGAGGTCTCCGCTTACCCTACGGCAAGCGCACTGGCGTAAGCGCGGTTGACCGGCTGAGTATTGTTGCCCACGATCGATTTCAGGAAATCATCGACGAAGCGAATAAGCCTGATTCAGCTATTCGACTGGAAAAAGTCATCATCGAGCCGCCCGGCCAGTATCACAAACTTGCCACGGTCGTTTCACAGTCCGGAATTTTATCTCAGATTGGCGGGCTCTCATTGGAATCAAGCTCTCCGACAATCACCCAATCCCGCACATCCGCGGCGCCAGCTCTCTTTACTACGGATGCTGAGAACACAGTCGCAAGGGCCGCGTTCAAAGTGATTAGCAATTACGAGCAGCTACCCAGCTCAAGTCAATTGCTAAACAAACAAGTCCAGGAAGAGATTATTGCGCGAGTAAAAGAAGAGGTTTCGCCGGTGCAGGGCGAGTTGGCGGGCGTGGCCGATCAGGTCGATGTCGCGGCGGTGGTTGCCAAGACCACAAAACTGGTTGTGCAGGAAACGATCGACATCCCGCGGATACTCGTTGTGCCAAAAGGTGAAGTGACGAGCGGCTTTAACTCTTTCACCCTGGACGAAAGTTCGATCCACTATCAGCCCGTCGAGCGCGATATCCTCATTCAACATCTGCGCACACATCGTCAAGAAACACTCACTGCATCAGGCAACGGCCAAACCGAGTTGCGCCTCGAAAATTACCTTGTCCGCGCGTTAATCGATTTTGACGATATCTCCTACGACGATCACGCCGATCTGCTCTATGATTTGGCCGGACAGATGGTCAAACATTTGCGCAGCTATCTCAAGGACAACGGTGACGTAGTCAACGTCCTTCAGTACTACCAGAGACAACTGGCGGATTTCATTCATTCGCAGATGCAGGCTCACCATTGGGAAAAGGCGGCTGGCTATGATGTCGTTGTAAGCAAGGGTTTCACCACGCTCAAGCCGCTGGCGTTTACAGCACCCGCAGATGAACCAATTCATGATTTCCGACACCGTCCCGCTGACGTAACTAAAATTGCGCAGATGATTTTTGGCGGATTCAGTCGGTGTCTCTATCCCGTCCAGAAATTTCAGTCCGATACGGAACGCGTGCTATCCATCATTCTCGATCGAGAAGCCACGAAGTGGTTCAAGCCCGACCGAGGGCAGTTTCAAATTTTCTACAAATGGGGAACCGATCAACGCGAATATCAGCCCGACTTTGTTGCCGAAACAAGGGACACCATTTACATGCTGGAGCCTAAAATGCGGAAAGACATGGAAGACCAGGAGATCATCCACAAGAAAGAGTCTGCTATTTCATGGTGTAAACATGCGAGCGACCACGCTTCGAAAAATGGCGGCAAACCCTGGAAGTATCTGCTCATCCCTCACGACGCTATTGCGGAGAATATGACCTTGATCGGGGCCGCGGCTCAATTTTCCGTAAAATAACCCAGGCAGTTGACATTTGCCTTCAGCGAGGGTGAATCGTTAAAAGCGTTACATCGTTAGGCCAGTCACTGTTTCGAAATCGCGGACTTGCCGCGAAGCAGATACTTCTGGACTTTGCCCGTCGCTGTTTTTGGCAGCTTGGGCGCACAGAGGTCAGAGGACAGAGGACAGAAGTGTGAAAATCAGAATTAATCACTGCTTAGAGATGGCGGATTGCTGGCCACGAAGCACATATTTCTGGACCTTGCCCGTAGCTGTTTTTGGCAGCTCGGACACAAATTGGATTCGTTGGGGACACTTGAAGTGCGCCAGATGATCACGAGCGTAATTGCGCAAGTCGGTTTCCGTCGCGGTCGCGCCTGTTTTCAAGACGACAAATGCGTGGGGCGCCTCGCCCCAGCGCTCGTCCGGCATTCCTACGATTGCCACCTCTTGAACAGCTGGATGTCGCAGCAAGGCGCCTTCGACTTCCACTGAGGAAATATTTTCGCCGCCGCTAATGATAACATCTTTTAATCGATCCCGAATTTCCACGTAGCCATCGGGGTGAACGGCGGCGGCATCGCCGGTATGAAACCAGCCGCCTCGCATAGCCTCGCCTGTCGCTTCGGCATCTTTATAATAGCCTTTCATGACAGCATTCCCGCGAACGATGATTTCACCAATCGCCTTGCCATCCTGCGGAATATCGCGCCCTTCTTCGTCGACCACCCGGAGTTCACCTGAAGTGAGCAGCTCTACTCCCTGACACGCTTTGATGACAGAGCGCTCAGCGCACGAGAGCCGTTCGTGTTCAGGTCGTGATTCGCAGATCGTAATGAAAGGCGATGTCTCGGTCAGCCCGTAAACTTGGGTAATCACCCATCCGAGTTCTCCTTCAATTCGCTCGATCGTTGTCGCCGCCGGAGGAGCTCCTGCGGTTAAGACACGCACACCACGGCGCGCTTCACGTCTGAGTTCATCTGGGCCATGGGCGAGGCCGATTAATACAGTTGGGGCAGCGCAAAGCATTGTCACCGACTCGTCTTTAATTTTCTCGAAAACCGCACTCGGCTGAGCTTTTCTCAGGCAGATGTGGGTTGCGCCCGCCGCAGTGACAGTCCAGACGAAGGTCCAGCCGTTGCCGTGAAACATCGGCAGAGTCCAAAGATAGCGATCCGTCAGCGTCATCGGGTGATGAAGGAGTGTGCCGACTATGTTGATGTAGGCGTTGCGGTGCGTGATCATCACTCCCTTCGGCTTTGCAGTCGTGCCACTGGTGTAATTAATGGTCAGCAGGTCGGTTTCTAGAATGGTGGGTCGGCGAAATTGTTTCGGCGATTCTGCGATCAATGTCTCGTAATCCAACCATCCTGATCTCTTTCCGCTGAGCGCGACGAAGGAGGATACGTCTGGGATTTTCGATCGAATACTGTCGACCGTTTCAAGATAATCGGCGTCCGCACAGACAAGGCGCGCGCCGCTGTGCTCGATCATATACGCAAAATCATCGGCGATTAAACGGTAGTTCAAGGGCACCAAAACGGCACCGATTTGGGGCACGGCGTAAAACGATTCCAGCTGAGCATGGGTGTTGGGAGCGATGTAAGCGACGCGGTCGCCTTGTTTCACATCGAGCTCCTGCAACGCCGCCGACCACGCGTCGCATCGGTCGAAAAATTGCGCGTAACTTAGCCGTAGATCGCCATCCACGACAGCTTCGCGCTCGGGGTAAAGCTTACGACTTCGACGCGCGAACTCGAGCGGAGTTAATGGGGTCTCCATAGCACCGAACTATTCTCGATCAGCCAGGGCTTCTAACGTGCACAGGTTGCGATGCGGCGTTCAATCCAATTCTGACTAAATACGAGCAGACGCGACCCACCACGGCGGGTTCGTCCCTTGGCGAACAGTTGAGAGCGTAAAGCTCCGTTGGAGCCACGCTCCTTTACTGAGTTGAGAGTTGATAGCGGCAGCATATTTTATCTGCGATGAAACGGAGAACTTTTTTGGGGGCAATTTCTGCAAGTGCTGCTGGCGTTTTAACCGGGGGATTGCCGAAACTTCTGGCAGCGGCGAGCACCCCGCTTCGCTCGGCTGCGGCGGGGCAGGCGAGCAGCAGCGATGGAACATTTTTGTTGGGCGGCGATATTTTGGTCAACCGGCTCGGCTTTGGCGCGATGCGATTGACGGGCGAGGGGATCTGGGGTTGGCCGCCTGATCGCGAGAACGCGAAGAAGGTTTTGCGGCGCGCAGTCGAGCTAGGCGTCAATTTCATCGACACAGCCGACGCTTACGGTCCGGAAACGAACGAGCTCCTCATTGCCGAAGCGCTGTATCCTTATCCGAAAGGATTGGTCATCGCCACCAAAGGCGGTAACACCCGTCCCGGACCAAATCAGTGGGTGCCGGACGGGCGGCCAGAGTATTTAGCACAATGCGTCGATAAAAGTCTCAAGCGATTGAAACTTGAGCGGATCGATCTGTGGCAATTGCATCGCATCGATCGCAAGGTGCCGGTTGAAGAATCGTTAGGCGCAATCAAAAAGGCGCAGGATGCCGGAAAAATCCGGCACGTTGGATTATCGGAAGTGACGGTGGCGGAAATCGAACAGTCGAAAAAGGTCGTGCCGATTGTCACCATCCAGAACCGATACAACATCACCGACCGCGAGTCGGAAGCCGCGCTGAACTACTGCGAGAAAGAAAAGATGGGATTCATTCCGTGGGCGCCGATCGGTGGAAGTGGGACTCGTTCGTTGAGCAAGGCGGGCAATGCGCTTGAAGCCGAAGCGAAACGTCACAATGTCAGCGTGGTGCAACTCGCGCTCGCGTGGTTGCTGCAAAGATCGCCGGTCATGTTGCCCATCCCGGGCACATCGTCGCTCGCGCATCTCGAGAGAACATGGCGGCGGAGAAACTCCAGCTCAGTGCGGACGAGTGGAAGAAGATTGAGGCGCTAACGCGACAGAGTTGATAGTTGATTGTTGAGAGTGGAAGGGGACGAAAGAGAAGCAAACGCCGAACCCTCAACGTCCAACGCCCAACATCCAATTAAGACATGTGGCGGGCGTTAGAGCGTTGTCGCCACGGCGATTTCGTCCGTTGGCGAAGAAGAGTCGAGATTCGAGCCGCCTTCGTCCCGAAGTCGCGGGACTACTCCGAAAGCCTTCGCGAGCGGGCGGCGAGCTAAGGAATCGTTGCGTCGTTAAAGCGCTCCGCCGGTCTCGCGGCGTCGTTATCGCGCCGTCACGCGCGAATTATGTGAGCGTTGGTAAGGTCGGGTTGCATAACGCGTTCGAGGACCCATGACTCCGCGGTAATAGCCTGCACGCGCCAAACGCATCTGAGTTTCCCGAACCGAGGATCCTCTCCCGGCCGCATAACCCCGATAACCGGGTTGATTGTAAGAATCGTATCCATATCCGTATCCCCCGTATCCGTGTCCCCCGTATCCATAGCCGCCGTATCCATTGCCGCCGTATCCATTGCCGCCGTAGCCGTACGGATTATATCCGTAAGGATAATATCCGTACGGGTAATACCCGTAAGGATAGTAGCCGTCGTAATACGAACCGTAAAAGAACGGGTAACCAAAGCCGCCAAAGAAGAAGTCATCATCGGACCCATGATGGTGGTGAAAATCGTGACCACCATGGAAGTTCCGGGACATTCCGGGACCGAAACGCGATCCGGCTCCAGCGAAACCGGGCCTCATTCCAGCGAACCCCGCACCACCGCGGAAGCCGCCCCCTCTAAAACCTCCACCGCCAAACCCGCCAGCTCTACCACCTCCGCCCCCGCCACCATGCCCTCCGGCCATGGCAACCGAGGCGCTCAAAGTGATTGCTGCAACGCAGCTTGCGAACAGAATCGATTTTGTATTCATAATAAGTTCGGCTTTCTAATTAATTATACCGCGAAACAGGCAAAAACTTCCAGCTTTTATCTACGAAAAAATGGGAAAAGGGTGGCCAAAGGGGAAAGTGATTAGTGACCCGCCTACGCCGAGGCTTCCGTCTTCGTTCGACTACGACGTGACCTGCCTTCGTTAGACTACGGCACGGCCGGCGAGTCGGCGTGACAACACGGCATCCGATGAAGGGTTCTAATAATGAATGATGACCGGAAGCTCAGACCGCAGATCCTTTGTCTGGGCTTTCCGTCCGGCATCGAACGTCATTTCAATCGCCCACTCTGTTCCTTCACTCACTTTGAAAATCCCGGCTTTTTCAAGGTAAGTGAATGCAGCAATGGGCTGATACGCTCTTGGCGTGACTATTCGAATCTCAGTGATTCGTTCGACCCCGATGGGATGCTGAAACGATGCGCGCTTGGGATCATTTTCAGGAAGCTTGCGATTTGTGTCTTCCTTCACCGCAAGCGCAGGCGGTTCGATGAAAAAAGATGGGCTCTTCGTATCGTCTCGCGGCGTCAATATTTCGATTGCTGATCCCGCGGGCATCCAGGCCGGCGCGATCGACCACGTCGGGAACGGCAAGCTCGTGCCGGGGCCGGTGCGATGAAGCGCAATGCCGATCGGAGACCAACCGCTGGTGCGCCAGTTCATGCGGTTCTTGAACTTCTCCACGCCACGCTCGGCGCTGGACGCAACCGAGACTGTCGGGTCCGGCCACATCAGCTCGATGTAGGCGTTTAGGAACTCTGCGCTCACTGATGCGGTGCCCTGGCCGTCATTACGATTTACATCGGGCGAGATCTTAAACCCGGCGCGCTCGAGCGCGGCCCGTTCGGGTGCGTCGCGACTAACGACGATCCAGACATGATCGAATTCTAATTCCGCTGCGGCGGCCGCTATGCGCGCAGAGGCCAGCGCAAGAACGCCGGTTAGTAGGATGAACGTTCGTGACGACAACAGTTGCTTCATCCGTTCGTGAGTGAACATTCGATGTCGATTTCGTTGTTGTCGATCTTGATGTAAAAGAACTTGTTCGCTTGGGACGCGAGGCCGCTCCGGTCACCGAATGGCCGCCGCTGGCGACTGGAGAAACGCCAGCAAGCGGATAGAATCGGGATTCATAGATGACCGACGAGCGTATCGAGAAGATCAAATCAGCCGTTGAGTCGGCTGAAAATATTCCGGCCGACAAGAAGGCCGAGTTGTTGCGCCTGCTGTCGAAGCTGCAGCCAGCGATTGCAAAAGTTTCAAAGACTCATCACGAGCACGCGCAGACTATCGCCCGTCTGGTCGAGGTCTCGACCCATGAAGCGACTCGCTCCAAGAAAAAACCGCAACAGACCAAGACACTTTCGCACGAGCTAAAACAATCCGTGCAAAACTTTGAAGCGTCTCACCCGGAGCTGGTCGCTCTGGTGACCAAATATTCCGCGCTGTTGGCCGCTTTAGGTATTTGACCGACCGCGAAGCACAGCCAATCCGGACAAAGGATCCCAGCATCCAGAATCCAGTATCGAGAATCGGCTCGTCATCTGAGAGGGATGATGTCAGCACGCACGAGCCAGGCAAACCCGACCAAGAACGCAATGAAGAATGCCGTGCCAAGCGTTGCCGCCACGACACTGAAAGCCAGGGAGTGCGGAAGGCGTTTCATCACCTCGTAAACGCTGATTCAACCGGCTCAGCCAGCACCCGACGAGGAGCCAATGGATTTTCGAGCGTCCTATCTGACTTCGAATTTTTGAAGCTGAGCCGCGAAAGAATTCCGGCCAGCGGTAAGCTTGGCTGTCTGTGTTGCACCTGATAAAGAGCGCCATTTTGCGTAATGGTCGGCTCCGTAGTCTCGATGTGTTCGTTAATTGCGGAGCTCAGCGGCCCCGAATTTTTCTTCCGACGCGTTTGCATCATCGTAAAAGACCGCTAGCGAACCGGATTGGTTACATGCCATTTGCCTGCACAGGGCAGAGCGCAAACAGCAAAGGGCAGAGGGCAGAGGCAAAGGGCTCTGTGGCGGAGTTGTCGAAGGTAGAATTTTGCAGGAGGTTTGGGGACACGTGGAGTCCGAGCCGCTTCTCAACGTCGCTGATTACGCGCGCGCTGCGCGGCGCACGCTCTCGAAAGAGGTCTTCGATTATTACGAAGGCGGAGCGTTGGATGAGATCACGCTTCGCGAGAACAGTGCCGGCTGGGAAAAACTGAAGCTCTACTACCGGGTCCTCGCCGGGGTTGGACCGCGCGATATGAGCACGACCGTACTCGGTCAACCGGTTGCCATGCCGATTCTGGTTGCGCCGACTGCTTTCCACAAACTGGCCTGCGAGGGCGGAGAGATGGCGGCGGCAAAAGCGGCCGGCGCGGCGAAGACTTTGTTCGTCCTGAGCTCGCTGTCGAACACCGCGATGGAATCGGTCTTCGCCCAGGCGGCAAGTCCGCGCTGGTTTCAGCTCTATATATATAAGGATCGGGAGATCACACGGGAGCTGGTGAAACGGGCAGAGGCGGCCGGGGCCGAGGCGATCGTGCTGACCGTTGATGCGCCGGGCTTGGGCACCCGGGAGCGCGACGCGCGCAACAACTTCCGGTTGGCGGACGGCTTAGCCGTGGAAAATCTTGCCCCGCTGGGAAAGGGGAACTTTCCTGAAGTGAAAGGCTCGTGCCTTGCCGCGTATGTGCGAGCCAATTTCAAAGAAGATCTCGGATTCGACGATCTCGATTGGTTGTGTCAGTCCACCCGGTTGCCAGTGGTGGTCAAAGGCGTGTGCCGCGGTGACGATGCGCACCGCGCAGCCGAACACGGTGCAAAGGCGATCGTGGTATCTAATCACGGTGGCCGGCAGCTCGACACTGCGCCGGCCACATGTGAAGTGCTTCCTCACGTGGTCGATGCCGCAGGAGATATCTGCGAGATCTATGTCGATGGCGGCATTCGGCGAGGGAGCGACGTGTTGAAGGCGGTCGCGGTCGGTGCCCGAGCGGTGCTGGTCGGCCGGCCAATTCTCTGGGGATTATGCGTCGCCGGCGAACAAGGCGCCGTTCACGTTTTGGAAATCCTGCGGCGAGAACTCGACGAGGCCATGCTCCTTTGCGGCTGCACGAAGCTCAGTGATATCGGGCGCTGGCTGCTGCGACCGAGCGATTCGCCTTCGCCTATCTCCGCGTGACCTGGCTTGATCAGAGATCAGATCACCAAACGCCTGCTTACTGTTTGTCGTAGACTGCTGTGTTTTTGAACCTTTTGCCCGCCTTGTCGATTCCATTTATAGTGACGGTGCGAATTTTGCCGTCAGCAGAAACCACAATTCGACCGGTAACATCAACTCTTCCGTGATTCCAAACGGTCAACTCCAACGTGCGGTCGTCGACTTTTTTGTACGATCGCGCGTTTGAGGTGGGATCGCCAGTGACCGGATAATTTTTCCCGTCAAACTTGCCCGTCCATTGGTTGTGCGTGGATTTACCCTTCGCGTCTACGCCATTCACCGTCACTTTCACTTCGTTACCGGCTGCCTCATAAACAACCATGGTGTTCCTTGGTGACCCGGGCGCGAACTTTGATTTGGCCTCGTTCAGCTTCCAACTGCCCATCTGCGGGTTAGCAGCAAAACAAACGGCCCCTGCCAAAAAGCAAATTGCCAGCGTTAATCCAAAGGTTTTTGTTTTCATGTGCGCGATCAAGACCGGATTTTGGTTTTCCGTCAATATTTTTCACGCTAACAACCGGCAAATAAGAACCTTCGCCCGGTCGTAAACGGTTGGTAATCGCCGGCTTCGCAGATTGTCCTTTTTTCCTCATGACGAATATTTTTCATGCACAAGTGGCGTTTCGTCGCAAGATTCAGGCGTGCCATCAGTCGGGGAAAAACGCAGAAATTTTCGTCAACCACACGAGAACAGTTGCTTTGCCATTCCGAATCCGTGGGACATGAAGAAAGTTGATAGTTGAGCGTTGAGAGTTGATAGACGGGCAATGGCCAGCGTTGCGCAACGGCGAGAAATTTTTCACGCGCTTCATCAAAGCGGTTGCTTCGCAATTCCCAATCCTTGGGATGTTGGAAGTGCCAAATATCTTCAGCATCTTGGATTCAAAGCGATCGCGACGACCTCGGCCGGTTTC
>DATMPQ010000057.1:0-6107 GCA_035567015.1 Chthoniobacterales bacterium
GGGGATTTTTGAAATTCCGGATTTCGCGGAAGGAACAATTGCCATCGCCGAAGCGCTCGCGCAATCGGGTGCAATCACCATCATTGGCGGCGGCGATTCTGTCACTGCGGTGACGCAAGCGGGCCTCGCGGACAAGATGACATTCATTTCTACCGGCGGCGGGGCTACGCTGGAATTGCTCGAAGGAAAAGAACTGCCGGGTGTCGCAGCGCTAACGGAAAAGGAGTGATGAAGTCAGGGAGTGATGGAGTAATGGGTTGATTCTTGCCAACATCCCAATACTCCAGCTCCTGAATCCTAGTCATGCGCAAAAAAATCGTTGCTGCCAATTGGAAAATGAACATGACGCAGGCGGAGTCGGCCGCGTTCATTGAATCGCTGCTGCTTGAAATCGGCGACATGGCCGATGTGGAGGTTGTCATTATCCCGCCGTTTACGGCGATCACGAAAGTCACCGAATCGTTAGGCCAATCGCAGAACATTAAGGTCGGCGCGCAAAACATGCATTGGGAACGCAGCGGCCCGTTTACCGGCGAGATCAGCGCGGCGTTGTTGCGCGATCTGTTTGTCCGCTACGTCGTGCTCGGCCACAGCGAGCGGCGCGCGCTTTTTTGCGAGACCGACGAGATTGTGAATCGCAAGGTGCGCGCTGCGCATGAGGCCACCTTGCGTCCGATCGTTTGCATCGGCGAGACGCTCGATCAGCGCGACAAAGGAAATGTCGAAAAGATCTTGTCGATCCAACTGCACGGCAGCTTGGCCGATCTGAACGAAAAAGAGTTGCAGGAAACGGTCATCGCCTACGAACCGGTGTGGGCGATCGGCACCGGCCGCAACGCGACGCCTGCGCAGGCGCAGGAAGCGCACGCCTTCATTCGCCACACCCTGCGCGAGATGTCCGACGATGCCACCGCCGACCGCATCCGCATTCAATACGGCGGCAGCGTGAAACCGGATGACGCGCGCGCACTCATGTCGCAACCGGACATCGACGGCGCACTGGTCGGCGGGGCGAGTCTCGATCCGCGCAGCTTTGCGCGAATCGTCAACGCTGCCCGTGATGAACATCAGTTGTAACCACGGCTCTATGAGTCGCGGAGGGGTAGAAGTGGCTCTCTGAGCGACGCGATGCACGTGAGATGGGCACCCCCACGCCGCTTTCGCAGAGCGAAACATCTACAGCTTATTTCTTAATCTCGAGATAAGTGCGCGATTGCACTTTGTTCGTTCCCGGTTCCAGTTCCTCAATCCGCATTTGTTTTAGGAACCAGCGATTGTCGATCTTTTGCGCAGAGACGACTTCGAATCGTTTCGAAAGCTGGTCGTTCCAGTCGAAGCCTTCCAGGCGCATGAGCGCGCCGCTCGTCTTATCGACCCATAAAAGAACGTTCGAATACTGCGACTGGCGCGAGGGCGCGCGCAGTTGCAGCTTCCAGCAAGCGCGTGTGCGAATGTTTTCTTGGCCGAGCACGCGCGCGTTCGGCCAGTAGAGAAACTTGAGTGCGAGATCCTCGTAGGTGACGCCGGTGCCGCGAATTTTTTGGTCGAGCTTCGACGCCGCAAGCGTTTCCGTGCCGGTGTCGGTGACAACGTCAAGCCGTGAGCTGTCTTCACCGAGGCGCAGTTGCAACTGTTCTGCGGGATTCGAAAACGAATAACGAATGATGGGGCCAGTCTGGATGAGTCGAAACGGAATGACCGTTTCATTGTCGCGCAGCTGACCGTGGAGATCCATCTGTTGGCGCGTTTCGAGCATTCGCACCGAAGCGAGAATTTCTTGTGCGGAGGGAGCGGGCTCGCCGTTGGCGAGCGGAGTAAGAGTAAGAGCAAGAGCAAAAAAACGCGCGGTCATGCTGTTTTTAACGTCCGACGTCGAACCGTCAACGTCCAACACCCAACATTCAATGGTTGTTTCGCCTCTTACCGCTCCTTATCGTGGGCGAAATCGCATGGACCAGACGATTTTCTATCTCATCAACGAACGATGGACGAATCCGGGGCTCGACTTGTTCATGGCTGCGATCAGCAACATCGAAATCTGGAAGCCGCTGCTGATGGTGATTATGCTCATCGCGCTCATTTTCGGCGGTTTCAAGGCGCGTGCGTGCGTTTTATGCATACTTCTATCGCTGGCCATCGTGGAGCTATTCACCGGCCTTTTGAAATCGGCGCTGGGTCGACATCGTCCCAAGCAGGTGCAAAGCGTGCGCATGGTGGTGCTGCAAAAAGCGCATCCGGAGTTTCTGACCCTTTTCAAGAAGCCCACAATTCGCTATTCCGATCAATCCGACCGCAACAAATCGGGGCCATCATTTCCATCGGGACACATGGCAAACAACACTGCGATCGCAGTGTGCTTAACGCTTTTTTACCGGAGGCGTGGCTGGCTTTATTGGATCATCACCGCGGCGATCGGTTACTCGCGAATTTACCTGGGCGCGCATTGGCCGAGCGATGTGGTAGCAAGTTTCTTTCTCGCTGCGGGCGAAACATTACTCATTCTCGCCTTGCTTGAACTGGTCTGGCGATGGGCCGCGCGAAAATGGGCGCCGGCAATTCTTGCTCGACATCCAAGCTTGCTCTTTGACCCCGCGCGATGAGTACGACTCGCGCGGTCTGGCTCTTTATCATGGCGCTGACCGCCATTCGATTGTCGATGCTTATAACAACCGATCTGGAATTCGACGAAGCGCATTACTGGATGTGGTCGGAGCGCCTGGCGCCGGCGTATTTCAGCAAGGGCCCAGGCGTCGCCTTCGTGATGCGCGCGAGCACTGCGATTTTCGGCGCGAACGAGTTCGGCGTACGATTTTTCAGTCCGGTGCTGGCGGCGGGGACGAGCTTGCTGTTATTTTACTTTGCGCGGCGATTGTTCAGCGCGAACGCCGGGCTCTGGGCGGTGCTAGCTGTCAACACCACACCGATTTTCAACATCGGCGCCTTCCTGATGACGATCGATCCGTTGTCGATCTTTTTCTGGCTGGCGTCGATGTTTACCTTCTGGCTCGCGCTGGAACAGAGTCCGCGTTTCTCGTGGCATTGGCTGATAACTGGATTGCTAATTGGCCTTGGATTTCTTTGTAAATACACGAACGCGCTCGAGCTTGTTTCAGTTGTGCTTGTGCTCGCGCTCGCGCCGCGCTTGAGACAGCAATTTACGCGGCCCGGCTTATACTTGTTGGTCGGCGTCTTCGCTCTTTGCGCGGTCCCGCCGATTGTCTGGAACGCGCAGCACGCCTGGATCACGCTGACGCACCTGCGATCGCGCGGCGGTCTTGAGCAAGGCTTCGGTTTTCATCCGGTCAAGCTTCTTACGTTTCTCGGCGAACATTTTCTTTCTTACTCGCCACTGGTCTTTCTCGGGTTGGCCTGGGGTGTGATCGGGAGTTGGCGGCGGATCAATCAGCAATTCAAAGTATTGTTTTTGATGTGGTTTGGATTGCCCGTGTTCATTTTCTATTTGTTGTTATCGATTAACAAAGCGGCGGCGCCGAATTGGGATGCTCTGTCGCTGCTGGGCTTCGGCTTGCTCGCGCTTCATTTTTGGCGCGAACGAATCGAAGCAAGCGCCTGGCTGAGAGGCAGCACCGCGGTCGCTGTCGCGCTGGGATTATTTATGAGCCTGATTGCACTCGATACCGACGTTCTTCAAAGCGCGGGCTTGCATTTGTGGCGGAGTGACCCTAGCGATCGGATGCGTGGCTGGAGATCGGCGACCGCGGCGGTGGAAAAACTGCGTGGCGATCTGGAAAGGAAACTCGGCGATAAATTGTTCCTCATCGCTGATGCACGCGATCGCGCGTCGGAGATTTCATTTTATCTGCGCGACAAACGCCGGGAAGGGCCGGGGCATCCGCCAGTTTACATTGTCGAATCGCAGGACATGCTCAATCAGTTCTCCTTTTGGCCGCGCTACGATGAATTTGTCGAAGCGAAGCCCGGTGTCCCGCGGCCGGAGGACGAGATTTACAGTGAGGAGAATGGCATCAATCCATTCGTCGGACGCAGTGCGCTCTTTATCCGGGACGGAGAAAAGGGACGCGTGCCTCACAACATCCGGGCCGCCTTTCAGTCGAGCGAACCGGTTGGGACGATTGAAGTGCGGCGCTACGGCAAGTTGGTGCGCACGTGGCAGGTTTTTCTCTGTCGGAGCTATCGCACGCTGCCGCTATGACGGCGATCACAAACTCACCACGGGTCTCGGTGGTAGTGCCGCTCTTCAACGAAGAAGCGAGCATGCCGATCTTGCAATCGGAGCTGCGCGCAGCGCTGGGTGATCTCGATCATGAAATCATTTTTGTCGATGATGGATCGATCGATCGCACGGTCGAGCGAATCGAGAATGCGCCGAACGTCCGAGTGGTTCGGTTCGCAAAAAATGCCGGGCAAAGCGCCGCCACCTATGCCGGGCTGCAGGCCGCGTGCGGCGCGACTGCGGTCCTCATCGATGGCGACTTGCAAAATGACCCAGCCGACATCCCGAAATTACTCGCTGAAATTTCGCGCGGCGCCGATCTCGTCTGTGGTTATCGCGCGCAACGCAAAGACACGCTTGTCAAACGCCTAACGAGTCGTGTGGCCAATTTCGTGCGGAGTCGTTTCACGAAAGACGGCGTCCGCGACACCGGTTGCACGCTCAAAGCGATGCGGCGGGAGTGCATCGGCGCGCTCATTCCGTTCAAAGGCATGCACCGCTTCATTCCCGCGCTTATCAAGGCGGCGGGTTATCGCCTCGTCGAAATTCCGGTCAATCATCGGGCGCGTCGCTTCGGTCGAAGCAAGTATGGCCTGGGCAACCGCGCCCTCCGCGCCACCATCGACATGTTCGGCGTGCGCTGGCTGCTCTCGCGGCGATTGAGTTACAAAGTGCGGGATCGTGCCAGGTAGAGACCGAACGTCGAGCGCCCGTCGAATTTTCTTTGAGTCAATCGGACGCCGCCGAGAGCTTGCGGGCGTTCACAGCTGCGTGGAGGAATTTGCCCCAGCTGAGATTGTTTCGGTCCTGCACGTGCACCTTCGCTTTGCGAATCGCCATTTCGGCAACTGCTTCCACGACCCATTCGAAATTGGCCTGACCAACTGAGGCGGCTTCTGCATCGGGCGCGGGATTGCAAAAATCGATGGCGAGCGGCACGCCGTCGCGCACGGCAAACTCAACCGTGTTCAGATCGTAACCGAGAAATTGATTCAGAGTCAGCACGTCTTGCTCGACCTTTCGCAAAACTTCCGGCGGCGTCTGCCATTCGGTTTGATAACGCAGATGGTAGGGATGCCGTGGGTCGTACGGCATGATGCGGACGCGGCGTTGATCGATGCAGTAGCAGCGGAAGTACATATCGAACTTCACTTCCTCCTGCAACATCATCACGAGGTGGCCGGTTTCGTTGTAAGCCCGGTAAAATTCTTCCGGATTGTGGAGTCGATATACATTTTTCCAACCGCCGCCGGCGAACGGCTTGAAGAACGCCGGCCAGCCGACGTAATTGAAAATTCCTTCCCAATCGAGCGGATAGCTGAGGTTGCGAAATGATTTGTCGTTCGTGTCTGGTGGCGGCTGATTCGACGGCAAGAGCACGGTGCGTGGAACGGCCACGCCGATTTTGGTCGCGAGCGCGTTGTTGAAAAATTTTTCGTCGGCACTCCACCAGAATGGATTGTTCACGACCGCGGTGCCGGTGAGCGCTGCATTCTTGAGCCAGGCGCGATAAAACGGCACATCCTGCGAGATGCGGTCGATGACCACGTCGTAACCACACGGCTCACCCTGGATCACCTTGTCGATCTTGACGAACTCCGCCAAAATATCTTTGCCGCCGGTTTTCTGATTCACCCGTTCGACAAACGCGGGTGGGAAACTGTGCTCCTGACCAAAAAGAATGCCGATTTTCTTCATAAAGAGTTCTCCACAGATTACTCAGATTTACACAGATTTTGAGAACGAGTTCTCCGTTTTCTGATCTGCGTAAATCTGTGAACGAATAAATCCTTCGTTACACGAGTGACAAATAGTAGGGCAGCATGTCGCGCCAGTAATTCCAATCGTGGCCGCGCCATTTTCCGTCGTCGAGAAAGTGGCGGACGCCTTTTGAATTGAGGATCTCGGAGAG
>DATMPQ010000058.1:0-3153 GCA_035567015.1 Chthoniobacterales bacterium
GCTTCATTTGAGCGCAAACTCGGCCAGGTAATACGCGGCGACAGCGCCGACAATCTGCAAACTTTGCGCGCTCACTTTGTCGATCGTGTCACCGGCAGTGTGCCACCAGGCGAAATCAAAATCGATGATATCGAGAGTTGGAATCCCGATCGAATTCAGCGGCGTATGGTCGTCGATGATTTCGCGGTCGAAGTAGCTGAAATAACTTCGCAGCTTGAGCGCATCGGCTGAAATAAAAATATCGTGTGCCATCTGGGTGGGCGAGTCCAGCGGCAGCGTAATATCCAGCGAACGGTCGCCCACCATGTCGAACAAGATCCCGCCGCGAATTTGTTTGGCGGTTTTGTCTTGCGCGATCTGCCTGGCAAAATAGCGACTACCGTAAAGGCCATCGCTTCCAGAGAAATTTTCATAAGCTTCTTCGCCGTCAAAAAACACAAGCTCGATCTTCGCCGCCAGATTTGGGTGTTGTCCCAGCACTCTCGCCAATTCCAGGAGCAAGCCGGTGCTCGAACCGCCGTCATTCGCCCCGACAAAACGGATGGTCTCAAAGGTTTTTGTGTCATAATGGGAACACAACAAAAACGACGCGGCATTTTCTGGCCCGGGAAATCGCGCGATAAGATTAACAAAGCCGACTTTTCCGCGCGGTGTGTTATCCGTAAACGATTGCCGCGTCACCTGCCAACCCGATAGTCGCAGTTGATTATCGATGTAATCCCGGGATTTTTCGATCGCATCAGACCCAGGCGGATGCGGCCCAAAATCGACGAGACGCTGAACGTGGGCGAAAGCTTTCTCGCCGGAAAATTCTTCCCAAAGCTTGCCTTGCGATGGACGGGCGGAGCGCGGATGACATGCGGTGAGGATGATCGGGAAAATGCCAACGAATACTGAAGCGCTCAGTCGCCTGAACGAATGAAAGCGCGACCTCCGCGTCATCGGGTTGACATCATTGATTGGCAATTCAGCTTTCGCTCGTGGTCAGTCCGAGCGCGGCGACGATGCGCTGGAGATCGTCATTGCCATAATATTCAATCTCGATCCGTCCGCGTTTTTCGCCGTGGTGAAGCGTCACGTGGGTGCCAAGATGTTGTTGCAACCGATTTCGCAAGTCTTCAATTGCCGCTGAAGTAACAGTTAACTCCCCAGCGCGCTTGCGCCGCGAGCGGCCGATTCCAAGCTGCCGCGCGACGAGCCGCTCCGTGGCGCGAACCGTGGCATTGCGTCGCAACACGGTTTCCGCCACGACCAATTGCTCCTCAGGGGCTTTTAACCCCAGCAGCACTTTCGCGTGACCGACCGAAAGCAAGTTCTGGATTAGCCAATTCTGAACTTGCGGATGCAGATCCAACAAGCGCATCGAGTTCGCTACCGCCGCGCGACTGCGCCCGACTTTAAGCGCGATCTCCTCCTGCCGCATTCCAAATTCGCCTGCCAGCCTGGCATAACCTTGCGCTTCTTCGATGGGATTGAGATCGGCGCGCTGCAGGTTCTCGATCAAGGAAATCTCGAGCACTTCCAGATCGCTTGCGCTCCGCATAATCACCGGCACTTGGGTAAGTCCTATTTCCTGGGCCGCGCGCCAGCGCCGTTCGCCCGCGATCAACTCATAGCGATTGCCGACTTGTCCGCCGCTGAACGGACTCGATGCGGCGAGCCGCACGATTAGCGGCTGAATGATGCCGTGTTGTCGAATCGAATCGATCAATTCCTGCAAAGCTTCATGCGCGAAATCTTTGCGTGGCTGTAAAGCGCTGGGAACAATGCTGGCAAGACTAATTTGGTGAATCTTTTCCAGTGGATCGATATCCACGCGCTCGGCGACCGGGCGGACGCCAATCAATGCATCGAGACCTTTGCCCAGACCAGATTTCGCCATGTGGCTCAGGTTATCGGCACCGCTCCGATAACGCAAATAACAACGGGGACGTCGTCCGTTGTTGCGCCGATTTCGCCTCGAAGATAGCGTGCGTCCATGCCTCCGGAGCGGAACATTTTCACACTCGGACACTCACCCGATCCTGACGATGCATTCATGTTCTACGCGATGGCGGAGAACAAGATCGATCTTCGTGGTTATCGTTTCGAACATCGACTCGAAGATATCCAAACGTTGAATGAACGGGCACTTCGCGGCGAGCTTCACGTTTCCGCCATCTCGATTCACGCGTATGCGTATGCGGCCGATAAATATGCACTGCTGCCGTGCGGTGCCAGCATGGGCGATGGCTACGGGCCGATTGTCGTCAGAAAATACCCAATATCCGCCGCCCAACACCCAAGTCGGGATGAAGATGTCGCCGATGTTCGAGAGTGGTTGCGCGGCTGTGTGATCGCTGTTCCTGGGCGTATGACCAGCGCCTTCCTCGCGTTGCGACTCTATCTCGGAGACTTCAAGCACGTCGTCGTCCCGTTCGATCAGATCTTCGATGCGGTGAAAGCTGGCCGCGCTGACGCGGGTTTAATTATTCATGAAGGTCAACTGACCTACGGGCAATCAGGTTTTCAGAAAATCGTTGACCTTGGCGAATGGTGGAAGCGCGAGACAGGCTTGCCGTTGCCGCTTGGCGGCAATGTGCTACGCAAAGATATCCCCCAGCCGGTTCGCCACGAACTTCTCGAAATTGTGCGCCAAAGTATCGATTTCGGCCTCGCCCATCGCACCGAGGCGGTGCGCCACTCGCTGCCGTACGCGCGCGACATGAATGCAGAACTCGCCGACAAATTCATCGGCATGTACGTGAACGATTACACTCGTGATTACGGCAAGACAGGGCGCGCTGCGATCCGGAAATTTTTGGGTGACGCACACGATGCCGGGTACGTCGACAATCCCGTCAAAGTGGAGTTCGTGGATTGATTCGCTAACGCCCTCGGACTTATTTCTTCGGCTTTTGGGTTTTGCCCGTCTGCTCAATGACGAAGGCTTTCACACGCGCAGCTTCCGTTTGGAAGCCGTTCATGAAGTCATGCGTGCCGTACTCGAAGAGAACGATGAAGCAAAAGGTAAAGAAAACAAAAAGTACGAGCCAAAAGAGTCCGCGTATCAACGCCATGGGTGACACGATAACTTAGCCAAACTCGCGGGTCAACGGTGCGTAACCTCGCACAAACTTCGGATTGAACCGCGGAACGAAACTGCCATGCTTT
>DATMPQ010000059.1:0-6328 GCA_035567015.1 Chthoniobacterales bacterium
TTAATCAGACAGGTTAGTGAGCAATAGCCGCTTGGGGATGTTGCTCATTTAATGGTTGATCCTTTGCACCCCAGATTAAAAGCCAAAAGATTATCGGTAATTCCGCAGCTGTGAGAACGCTTGCAATCCGGTCAACAACAGGCGCGTAAGGCAGTGGAAGGAGGGACGTAAAGGAACTCGCCACATTGCCGAAACCTGCAATGAAGAGCGAGTAGCCCAGCACACGCGGGATGAAGCCCGATTGGATGACAAGAATCCCGAACGGAAAGAGCCAAAGCCCCCAGAAGATTTGCGCAACGACAAATCCCTGCCCATGCAGACGGACAAACACGTAGGCCAGGGCGTCCAGCTGACGCGTTTCAAACACCGAGAGAAAATCGGCGCCGCTTAGAAGAATCAGCGCAGCGATATCGTTGAGCGCATTGACGAGCGAGATGGGTAAGGAAATCAAAAGCAAAATCGCCATCGCCAAAGCATGTTTCTCGTTAACGCCCTTGAATAACCGGTATAGAGCCAGAACCACAAAAATGAACATGATAAAGCCGAACAGTTCGGTAGCGATGCCGAGGCGAAAAAGGTTCTCGGAAGCCCGAATGTGATTGGCCGTCGTTGTTGCGTCTCCAGACACGATCAGACTGCTGGGAACATAGATGAGGGCAAAGGGCGCGGGGAGGCTGGCCAATAGATACATGAGTCCCGCGAATCGTGCTTGTTTCTTGGTTGAGTTCGTTTTCACTTTCGCTCTGCGCTTAACTTTTTGCTGAAACTGACTCAGCGCTTTCCGGTAGTCTTAATCCTTTAAACAGAAGCCAAAAACTCAGCACCATTTCGAAAATGGCCATCGGCGAATCAAACCAGTAGTCGTTCACGACCTTGTTGAAGTGCGGAAAAATGAGGAAAACGAAAGCGCAGATCACGCACCACGCAGACGAGATCACACCGAAGACCGCTAATCCTTTTGGGATGTAGTTCGACTTGAGCCACAAGTAGGCGCAAACGGTCGCGGCCAATCCGAAAAATGGGAGACCTGCGTAATAATCGTCGAAATTCGCGGCGACCGATAGTCTGGCCAAAGCCTGCAACCGGTCTGCCTCGAAAACTTGCAGATAAGGGGCACTACCCAAAAGCCGCAGCGCGCCAAGCAGATTGAGAGTGGCAAGCAGCCACAACATGGCAAACACCAAGCGAAAGAGTGCC
This sequence comes from Chthoniobacterales bacterium, assembly GCA_035567015.1. Taxonomy (GTDB): domain Bacteria; phylum Verrucomicrobiota; class Verrucomicrobiia; order Chthoniobacterales; family UBA10450; genus AV133. Next base: position 1,198 of record DATMPQ010000059.1, read on the forward strand.
CCGACCAGGGCGAGAGTCCGATTAACTGGTCTTAGAATCACGTAGAGCGCTGCAAGCAGAACGATGACGCTTGCGCTGTAAGTGAGAAAGCAGGTCGCGACGACGCGCACTTGAGTTTCATGCGCTACGAGGTTACGGGCGGTTTCCGCAGCATTGCCCGGAACGATAAGAGGATTTAGCAGCGCGTAGTTAGCAAACACCACGGTCGCCACCGCAAACAGGCCACTGAATCCCGCGACTTTTGCAGCCTTACGTTGCGAATTGTCAATCGTGCTAATCGTCATTTGTTTCTTAAGCGTTATTCCACGGTTACCACGACTTTCCCGCGGGCGTGCCCTTGTTCCAGGTAACGAAGAGCGTCAGCGGTCTCACTCAATTTGTAAGTCTTATCGATCACTGGTGTCATTTTTCCGGATTGTAGGAGATCGGCCAGGACCATCATGTCCTGTCTGTTGAATTGCGCGATGTAGGCGATGAACTTCTGACTAACGAACCGTGATCGCACATATGCGTTGAGCTCACCAGCCAAACGCATCGCCATCCCATCGTGCCAACCTGCTCCGCCGAGCCCCGCCATCACGCAGATTCCATTGGCATTTAAAATGCGCCGGCGCTCTGAGAACGAATGGTTCCCAACGAGATCGAAGATCAGATCGTAACGTTGATCAGTTTTGGTGAAATCTTCTTTCGTGTAGTCAATCACATGATCTGCGCCGATTGATCGGACAAGATCGACATTGCGCGCGCTGCATACGCCAGTCACCTCCGTGCCGAATGCCTTGGCGATCTGTACCGCGAATGTGCCTACGCCCCCGGACGCGCCATTAATTAAAACCTTCTGCCCCGCCTGGATTTTTCCTTTGTCGCGAAGACCTTGCAGTGCGGTGATTGCCGCCACGGGAACAGAAGCCGATTGCTCGAACGTCATGTTGGCCGGTTTCAGCGCGACGGCGCGATCTGCCAGACCACACACATACTCAGCCAAGGCCCCGTCTCTCCCACCGAATACCTCGTCGCCAGGTTTGAATTGGGTGACATTTTTACCAACTGCTTCAACTGTTCCCGCGTAGTCGACGCCTAATCGTGTATCTTTTGGTTTGCGCATCCCCAGGATCGGGCGGATCAGCCACGGACCTCGAATGGTGAGGTCGAGTGGATTTACGGAAGCCGCGCGAACTTTTACCAAGAGTTGATTGTCATTCGGAACAGGTTTTTCCACGTCTTCGAGCGTGAGAACGTCTGGTGAACCATACTCGCAATGAACGATAGCTTTCATCGGATTCGCTGGAGCACCGGTGTTGCGATCGCACTCATTCGTCGATCTCCAGTAGGCGATGAATAACCAAGCCACGAGCGCCAGAAGAACTACGCTCGCAGACCATTTTAGTACTCGTTTTAGTTTCACAGAATTACTCGACGGTGATTACTACTTTTCCGCGCGCGTGGCCTTCTTCGAAATACCGCATCGCCTCCGCGGTCTCGCTCAACTTGTAAGTCCGGTCGATGACGGGTGTCACCTTCCCCGTTTGCACGAGGTCGCTCAACAACTTCAGATCCTCTTTGTTCGTTTCCGTACCATACCTGACGAACTTCTGACGGACGAACCGCGACAACAGATCCGCTTTGAAAATCCCAGCGATACGCCCCCACGCTTCCGGGTGTAGTCCTGCTCCTCCGATTCCGGCAATGACGCAGATGCCATTCGGAGTTAAGACGAGCCGGCGATCGGAGAAGGAGCGGTTGTTAACGTTATCAAAAATCACATCGTAACGCTGGTCGCCTTTGGTGAAATCCTCTTTGGTGTAGTCAATGACGTGATCTGCGCCGATTGATCGGACAAGATCCATTTTCCCCGTACTGCATACGCCCGTTACCTCCGCGCCGAATGACTTCGCTATCTGGACTGCGAAAGTGCCCACGCCTCCCGTTGCGCCGTTGATCAGGACCCTTTGTCCCGGCTGAATGTTACCTTGGCGAAGACCCTGCAAGGCGGTGAATCCCGCCCAAGCTACAGAGCCGGCTTGTTCAAACGTCACATTAGCTGGCTTAATAACCAATCCTCGCTCGCGAGCACACGTATACTCCGCAAGAGAAGGACGACCCACGCCAAAAACTTCGTCGCCCGCTTTGAACTGCGTCACGTTTTTACCAACCGCCTCGACCTGCCCGGCCACATCGTTGCCTAGCCCTGTCTTCTCTGGTTTGCGCAGCCCGAACATCAGGCGAAGCGGCCACGGCCCTCGCATCGCGCCCGGATCAATGAAATTGAGAGAAGCCGCGCGAACTTTGATCAGGACTTGATCGTCATTCGGAAGAGGCTTTTCAACGTCTTCAAACTTGAGAACGTCAGGTGAACCGTACTCGCAAAAACGAATGGCTTTCATCGGATTGACCAAAGCAGTCTTGCGATCGCAATCGTTAGTCGATCTCCAATAAGCGATGAATCCGACCAGGAACCCTAACACTAACGCGACCAAGATCACGCGTACGCTCCACTTAAGGATTCTCTTTAGCTTCATGTGATTTAGCGCGACTCCTCTCCGATCGTGATGACGAGCTTGCCGCGCGCGTGCCCTGCATCGAGCTGGCGGATAGCCTTAGGCGCGTCATTTAGTTTGTAAGTCCGCTCGATCACCGGCCTGACCTTTCCCGCCTGGAGGAGGTCACCCAGCAGAATGAGATCCTGTTTGCTTACCTTGGTCATGTACTGGGCGAACTTTTGATCGGTGAATGATGACAATCCCCGCGCTGTGAAAAGATTACCAGCGATGCGTCCGAGGGCCTGACCTTCTTTTACCCCGGCTCCGCCCATGCCGGCTAAAACGCAAATGCCTTTGGCAGTCAACACGCGACGGCGTTCGAAGAAGGAATGGTTGCAAACGTTATCGAAGATCACGTCGTAACGCTGATCGCTTTTCGTGAAATCCTCTTTGGTGTAATCGATGACGTGATCGGCGCCGATGGATCGGACGAGATCGAGATTACGTGTGCTACAAACCGCCGTAACCTCTGCGCCTAGATACTTAGCGATTTGCACAGCGAATGTTCCTACCCCTCCGGTGGCGCCGTTAACCAAGACCTTCTGCCCGGACTGAATATTTCCCTCACGCAGGCCCTGCAGCGCGGTAAGTCCGGCCAACGGGATAGAGGCAGCTTCCTCAAAAGAAACACTCGACGGCTTCATGACCAGGCCTCGTCCGGAACTAACTGCATACTCGGCCAATGAGGCCCCACAGACGCCGAAGACCTCGTCGCCCGGTTTGAATTGTCCCGCCGCGGCGGGATTCTTACCGACCGCTTCTACCTGGCCGGCGACATCGCGACCCAGCCCCGTGTCTCTTGGTTTGCGCAACCCGAAGAACAAGCGGCCAAACCACGTGTCGCGGATCATGAAGACATCAAGCGCGTTGAGTGAAGCCGCTCGAACTTTAATCAGCACCTGATCGTCGGATGGAACAGCCTTATTCACTTCGGCGACTTGCAACCTATCGACACCGTATTCGCAAACCTTGATTGCTTTCATGACTTCACCTCGTATCGGAGCGTTGCAGTCGTTAGTCGAAGTCCAGTAGGCGATAAACCCCAAAAGCACTAACGCGACTAAAATCGTGGCTGCACTCCATTTGAGAATCCGCTTTACTCTCATCGGCCTAACGAGGCTTGCTCCTTCCATCGTTGTTCGTTCACGCCCTTCACGAGCAGCCATAGCATCAGTGATATTTCCCCGGGGCCGGCGAGCGCGAGGTTGTACGGATACAGGTAGTGTGCGAGCGGCCGCCACAGAAGGGTCAAGTAACCCAAGCCGGCAAGCACCTCCAGCACGCCAATAATTGGAGGCAGGAAGGTTGACCTGAAAATGAGATAGCCGATCAGGACACACCAGAATCCGAAGAACACCAGGCCGATGTCGTAGGCCTGCGCATTCAATTTGAGCAATATGAGCGCAAGAGCCTGCAACTGTTCAGGTGCAAATGCGCTCAAGGAGCTGCCTTGGAGGAGGAGCAAGGGGGCGAGGTGAAAGAGACTGCTAAGGGCCCACATCGCGCATCCCAGGATCATGACGAACCCAGCGAGTAACGAGACGCTTCTATTGACCGGTTTAAAGAGACCATAGAAGAGAACCGCCCAAATGAGATGGAACGGCACCGTCATGAGGGAAGCCACGAACCCTAGCCGAAATAGGGACTCGTGCGAGAGGATGTTGGCCGCTGTCGCGGTTGCGCTGGCGGGCACAACGAGCATACCAAGAACGACCATTTGGCCAAAAACTGATGTCAGGCTTCCGAGCACATAGCAGACGCCAGCCATCCTGGCCTTGAAACGCGCCGATAGCTCTGCGATCCGCTCCGTCGTTAGGCCTGTGCTCATACGTTTCTCGTTAAGTTCTGCATTGGACATTGGATGTTGGGCGTTGAGCGTTTGCTTCATTCTTCTGCTCCTAATCCTGATCCTGCTCATGCTCTTCCTTCCGGGGTGATTGAATAAAGCGTGCTCGCGAATCAGAGCGGCCCGCGATAACGGCGCAGCCGGACTGCGGCGGCGATGAGTCCCACAGCGACCACCAGCCCGATCCAGAGACCCAGACTGCCCAGGTATCTTCCCGGAGTGAGTTGCGCCAGCGAGTCGATCGTGGGCTGGCTGTGGCCTTGGAAGTCGAACGCGCCCGGCCCGAATCCCATCAAACGGTGTTTCACGAACGTACCGAAATACGAAGTGCCGAACGTTATCCTTTCGAAGATGCCGATCGCGATCAGCGGCAACACCGCCCAGAGAAAAGTCGCGCGCCGCGCCCAGCCTGAGACCAGCAGCAGCCAGCCGTAGATCGGTGCGTGCCAGAGTGCTAGCGCGACCAGAGCGTAGAGCAACACAAACCAGTCCTGAAAGAACGGAACGGCAGCCCACGTCGTCGCTGGGCTCATACCGTGGAATATGAGGACCACGCCGGTTTCCAGCACCATAATCAGCTGCACGCAAACGACGATCGCGAACCCAATCAGGGGCAGAACCACGAGCGGAATGGTTACCTTCGACAGCACTGTAGTTAGGTCCGAAACCGGCAGCGACTTCCAAAAGAGGATGCTGCGATCCCGACGTTCGCCGTGCAGCGCGTCGAGACAGTAAAAGACGCCAA
>DATMPQ010000060.1:0-4985 GCA_035567015.1 Chthoniobacterales bacterium
GAAGCCCGGAGTCTGTCCATGAACGCCGAACTTAGTGTCAAGGCTGCCATTCGCCCTGTAGAGGGATGCAACGCTGCCATCGCCGATCAAAATTTCGCCATTCGGCAGAAGCCCGATCGATTCGCCGCCGACAGTGGGGGCTGCGCCATTCGAGCCAAAGGTCGAATCAAGCTGGCCATTCGGGAGCAAGCGTGCAACGACGCGTCCGGTAGCGACGAGAATCTTGCCGTCAGATTGCACGGCCATACCTCCACTAGTTGGCGGAAAGAAGAATCCAGCTGCTTCGATGGCTACAACGCCGTTGCTCCCGAAGGTGTTGTCAGGGCTGCCGTTAGTATTGAAGCGGAAAACCGTGAGGCGAAGATTATCGGGAGCCGCCGCGAGAATTTTCCCATCCGTTTGAATGGCTACGGCAAACGCGGGGCCGGCGTTATTACCAGCGATCATCACCTCGCCGCCGCTGCCGAAATTAGGATCGAGCGTACCATTGGTGTTGTAACGCAGGAGGCCAGGCTGTTGCTGGTTCTGACTAGCTGGGATCGACCCGGCTACCACGATCTTGCCGTCGCTCTGGAGGGCTGCGGCATTGGCGCCCGTGTTTGCCGTAGTGACGATACCGTTGGTGCCGAAAGTCGGATCCAGGCTCCCCGCCTGGGCCATTAACAAGGTGGGTAAAGCGAAAACTGCTGCGCACACAAGCAGTGCAAGACGTTTTGAGAAAGTAACGCTATTCCTGAAATTCTCCCTAGAAACGTGCTTACGCGGGTGGCTGGTGGACATCAAGGACAATGCTGTGGGTCTGCTGGTGGATTTCATAATCCGTCGAATCGCAGCGATCCGCGCCGAACGCAACATCGGAAAGGTAACGCGACCGTTACCTTTTTTAGGACCTATAGGTTAGGTCTTTTGTGAGAGGGGCGATATTCAATGAGCTGCATAGAAGTAGATCGCGATAAAAGCGACAATAAGCAGAATGGCAGTAATCCACCAAGATATCTTGATAGCGGCCGGTTTGGGGGAGGATCCAAACTCTCGCTTCACGAACTCATCATAGTTGAAGTCCTCGTCCGGTAAATCCACCGCATCGTATGTATCGGCATCTCCTCGCCAGCCTGAATTATGGTCTGCTCCGCACTCTGGGCATGCCAACGAATCCGGAGGAACATCTTCGCCGCACACCGGACATACCTCCGGTGCCTGCGGCTTCTTTCGGGTCATGGCTGTTCTTGATCGAGCTTCGCTTCTCGGGATAACGCGCTTCAGGTCTAACGAGATAGAGATAAGCCACGGCAGGGTGTCGTGGCAAGCATCCTGACGGTCATTTGATCAGGGGTCCTTGGCTTCATCGGTTGGTTAGATCGGGTCGCCTTCACGGATAATGCGCGCGCGCGTGTTACGCGTCGCCAGACCGTCGAACCAAATGCGATCCCTCTGAGTTTGGCTTCGTTTGTGTGTGGCGCGCCTGCTCACGTTTACGGAGCCACGCTACATTTTTCGGTATCGTTCGGTCTCCTTTTACAAGCGCGCGTGTTTTTCCGAGTTTTGGATCGAACACACGAACATCGGCAGGGAGTGCTGCCAGAAATCCACAAAAATTTGCCACTCCATTGTATTTGAATACTGCCTCGCGCACCGTTTTCGCGGTGAGCGCGCGGTGAGCATTAGCTATTCGTGGATGGCGAACCTGAGTAGTCGAGAGTGAGGGCGATGATTCGAGATAGGAAGAAGTAGTAGGCGAGGGTGGGGGCGATGATTCGGCAACGAGCGGCGGCGGAATGCGCATCGATGTTTCATACGAATAAGGCCTGGGGGCTTTGATGGTCGGGATTAGCGAAGCATTTTTTTCGATTTGGGAAGTGGGCAGGATCGTTAGTCCTCCGGCGATTCCGATAATTCCAATCAGTGTTGCGGCGCTGAACCGAATCACGATGGCGGGGACATATCGAGGGAGGCGCTCTTGTTTGCGGCGTGCACGAATATGAAAACTATTTTCGTCTTCGTAACCTTCGGGGGCGCGAAGCAGCGCGGCTACGATCGCCAACAAACCGCAAACGCTGGCGATACTGAAGATGATTCCGAAGCGCATTGCGAGTTTGTATTCAGCCCAAACAGCGATCACGCCGACTACGACCAGGAAAATGAAGGCGATCACTAATCCTGCTCTTTTCATAGTCACAAACGGCATTGGCCAGCGGCTTGGTTAGGCCTGTTTCTGTTTTGCAAGATACTGAAGCAGCAGCTTGTTGTAATCTGCTGCGCATGCCATCGCTTTCTTGGCCAGGCGAAGATGCTCAGGGCTAGTGACGAAGCAGCTAGTATTTTCGAGCCATCGAACGCCGTGCGAATGAATTAATGTGTCGGCACCCGGCGTCTCTGCACCTGGGACGATGCCGCCGAGCTCCAGTACGCCAAGAAATCGAGTGTCGCGGTGGTCGGTGACTGCGCGGTGAACGTCCGCTTTGCCGTCGGCGTGATCCAGCCAACGCAGCGTCGTAACTGGATCGGCGGGCGTCGGCTTCGACGTGGTCTGCGCGAAGCTCATAGCGACAAAACTCACGGTTATGCTGAGTGAGAGAGCGCGCGTCATAAGGTCTAACGAGAAGTGGGCCGAATTATTCGGCAATTGAAGGCGGAATTATTCCGTCTAATCCGCTTGCCTGCCTCGGAGCAGCCCGATAAAAGCGGAGCCATGGACACCCTGTACCCAAAAACAGGACCGGGGACAAGCCGAAAAGAAGCTTCTCGACGGTGTGTGCGATGCGATCAGGTTGAAACATTACACCATACGAGCCGACAGGAGATACTACTGATTGGATCGGGTGATTCATCCGTTGCCATCGCGTGCGCCATCCGGCAAAGATGCTGAGCTGGAGAAGGGCAATCTCTTTTTATTCTTCGCTGGCCATTGCTGCCGACAGCATTCTCGTCTTGCAGGGAACCTCCGTGTCGCCGTCCGCGGCGCAGAACCCGCCGTCATCCGCAGTCCCCGAAGACGGCAAACGCTCGCCGGTTGAAGTGTACTAAATGCGGCGCGGGTGCGGTCTCCGTGACACCGTCTTGACCCATCAGGGGATTCCATACTATCCTCCGCTCTCGTCGGTCGTCCTACATCAAGCAAATATGCGCAAGGAACTCACTGTTCGCGGCCTGATCATAGGTACTATCATCACATTGGTATTCACCGCGGCCAATGTGTACTTCGGCCTCAAGGCTGGTCTCACTTTTTCTACCTCGATTCCCGCGGCAGTGATTTCGATGGCGATGTTGCGTGGTTTCCGGGATGCGACGATTCAAGAAAACAACATTGTGCAGACGGTTGCCTCAGCGGCGGGCACACTGTCGTCGATAATTTTCGTATTGCCGGGTCTGATCATGATCGGCTATTGGAACGAGTTTCCGTTTTGGACTTCATTTTGGATCTGCGCCCTCGGTGGAATCCTCGGCGTGATGTATTCAATCCCGCTGCGCCGTGCCTTGGTCACAACGTCCGACTTGCCGTATCCCGAAGGCGTTGCCTGCGCGGAAGTGCTCAAGGTAGGAAGCAGCGGCGATTCTGAACATGCGTCCGACATCGAACACGGCCGCGCCGGTCTGCTTGCCGTTCTGTGGGGATCGATCGTTTCCGCGGTCTTTGCGGTGATCGTTGCCACGCAAGTTTTCGCGGCGGACGTCGCCCGGACATTTCGGATCGGCCGCAGCGGGGCAGTAAGCGGTTTCGATTTCTTTTTGTCCTTCGCGCTTCTCGGCATCGGGCATTTGGTCGGCCTCTCGGTTGGAATTGCGATGCTGATCGGCGCTTTCATCGGCTGGGGCTGGGGCGTTCCGCATTTTTCTGCGATGGCCGGAGACATCACGACAGCCGCCGCGACGCTGGCGCAAAAAACGTGGAGCACAAAAGTGCGTTTCATCGGTGCCGGCGCGATCGGTGTTTCGGCGATTTGGACTTTGCTGAAGTTAGTGCAACCGGTGACTCGCGGCCTCACCAGCGCGATGGCCGCTTCGCGCGCGCGTAAAGCTGGTCAGGCAGACACACTGCCGATCACCGAGCGCGACATTCCGATTGGTTTGGTTGGTCTCGTCACATTGGTTTGCATGCTGCCGATTGGTTGGTTGCTTGGCTATTTTGCCAACACCAGCGGTCTCGGCGCGCATTTGCCGACGCTCGTCATCGGCGGTGTGGTTTACATCGTGTTGATGAGCTTTTTCGTTTCGGCGGTGTGCGGTTACATGGCCGGCCTGATCGGTTCTTCCAACAGCCCGCTTTCCGGAATTGGAATTCTGGTCGTGATCGGCGCCGCGTTGTTGCTGGTGATGGGCGTGAAACCGTACGTTGGCGCGGAGGCGGGCAAAGCACTGATTGCCTTCGCGCTGTTCACCACGGCTGTGGTCTTCAATGTTGCTGCGATTGCCAACAACAACCTTCAGGACCTCAAAACCGGCCAATTGGTCGACGCAACACCCTGGAAGCAACAGGTCGCTTTAATCATCGGTGTCATCGCCGGCGCGTTTGTGATTCCGCCGGTGCTCGATTTGGTCAATCACGCTTACGGTTTCGTCGGCGCGCCCGGGGCCGAACTTCGTCCACATCCGCTGCCGGCGCCGCAAGCGGGCCTGATCTCGTCACTCGCAAGAGGCGTGATTTCTGGCGACATTGATTGGAGCCTCATCCGAATCGGCGCGTTGATCGGAGTAGCGATCATCGCGCTTGATGAAATTCTCACCCGAACGACGAAGCACCTGCGCGTGCCGCCGCTAGCGGTTGGGCTCGGGATTTATCTGCCGACGCAAAGCACGCTCATGATCGTTGTTGGCGCGATCGTCGGCTGGCTTTTCGACAGACGCGCCGATCGCACACCAAAACCCGAGGCAACGAAGCAGCTTGGCGTGTTGCTCGCGTCAGGCTTGATCGTGGGCGAGGGGATTATTGGCGTCGTCATTTCGGCAATCGTGGTGTTTTCCGGGAAGGATGCGCCGCTGTCCGTGGT
>DATMPQ010000061.1:0-3581 GCA_035567015.1 Chthoniobacterales bacterium
TTCATCGCGATCTATTTTTTCAAAGTGCCATTTCCGATCATCGTACTGAGCGCGGGCTTGATCGGATTTTTGGGCGGCCTCTTTTGGAAAAACAAATTTCAAGTTCTATCGAGCGATGGTGGTGAGCTGGAGAGATCTGTAATTAGCGACGAACAAGAATCGCCGCCGCACACTCGGCCCAATTGGGCGCGTGCCATACGCGTTATAGTCGTGTGCATTGCGTTGTGGATTGCACCAACGCTAATCGCCGGCATCGCGAAGGGCTGGCAGAGCACATTGTTCAACGAAGGATTGTTCTTCAGCAAAGCCGCGGTTGTCACATTCGGCGGCGCCTACGCCGTGCTGCCATACGTCGCGCAACAAGCGCTCTTTCATTACGGCTGGCTCAAGCCCGGGCAGATGATGGACGGACTTGGTCTAGCCGAAACGACTCCCGGCCCGCTCATCATGGTCGTGCAATTCGTCGGCTTCATGGGCGCGTGGCAGCATCCGGAAGGTCTGCCCCCGCTTCTCGCCGCAACTCTAGGCGCGTTGCTCACCACTTGGGCGACGTTCACGCCTTGCTTTCTTTGGATTTTTCTGGGCGGGCCGCACATCGAGAAATTGCGCGGCAACGTAGAGTTAGCGACTGCGCTTTCCGCGATCACGGCGGCGATTGTCGGTGTCGTCCTCAATCTCGCGGTGTGGTTTGGGCTTCGCGTTTTCTTCCCGCACCCGGGCGCAATTGACTGGTTTGCTGTCGTTATTTGCACGGTCGCCTTCGTCGGAATGCTGCGCTGGAAATGGGACGTAATTCCGGTTGTGCTTGGCAGCGGACTGCTCGGGTTGATTTATAGCATCTTTTTTAGATAGATGCGGATGCGAGTTGGCGTAAAGGCGAGTTCATAATGTTTGGCATCCACGATTTCCCGCTGTTCTTAGCCAGCGGAGTCTTGCTTAATCTCACACCCGGGCCCGATACAGCTTATATTCTGGGACGTAGCGTTGCGCAAGGTCGCGCTGCTGGAGTCGCGTCCGCGTTCGGAATCACGATTGGCAGTCTGTTTCACACATGCGCCGCCGCACTCGGGCTGTCCGCTATTCTCGCCACCTCCGCCGTTGCGTTCGGCGCGATTAAATTGATCGGCGGCGCTTATCTTATTTTTCTAGGGATCACAATGTTTCTCGGACGCCAAAGCGATTTGTGCATGCCGGCGCAATCTCGAAGATCAACAATTACCGCTGCGTTTCGCCAAGGCATCTTGACGAACGTGCTCAACCCGAAAGTGGCCCTTTTCTTTCTGGCGTTTCTCCCGCAATTCATCGAACCCTCCTCAACTTCCAAGGTGTCCGCGTTTATTGCGCTCGGCCTGACGTTTGTGACGACCGGGACTATTTGGTGTCTCGTTCTCGCGTGGTTCGCCGCGGGCTTCAGTGCGCGATTGCGCTCCAATCAGACAATTGCGCAATGGCTAAACCGCGCGGTCGGCTCGCTTTTCATTTTTCTCGGCGCGCGGCTAGCAACGCGTTTCGATTGAGACTTACCCCACCGGTTTTAAACGCTCGCACTCTATTTGGTAAGCTTCAATCAACGCTAAGATCTTGGACTGAAAAGTGTCCTGCGCGGAGTAGACAGCCCCGATTGGTTCAACGAAGGCCTTTTGCTTGAGCTCATCCTCGATCGTCAAGCTCAGCTCAGCGAGCTTTTCGATGTTGCCGCGCGAGTGAAACTCCATCTCTTTGAGTTTGGCCAGAATAGCGAGGGACTTTTCAAGCTGTGTTGGGTCCGGCTTTTGGTCTGATTTAGTAGGTCCGGCAGCTTTAACGGCGGGAACCCCTCCCGCGACAGCTTGCTTTTTCTGGGCCTGTTGCCTCTTTTTATCCAGTTGTGGTGCAGAAGTGGTACCCTTTGCCGCGTCGCTGCCTTTGTGATGCTTCTCTTGGATGACTTTCTTGGCGTGCGCAACGTTTCGTGGGTCTCCCATAGATCAAATATTAAACCGCGGATGAATGAAGCGCGATGCGATTTCCTTCAGAATCGACGACGATGGCGCGAAAACCGTGCGACCCAATCTGATGTTTGTCTTGCAAAACTTTTCCGCCGTTTGCAGGCGCGGCTTTCACTGCATCGTTAAGACGACCTTCGACGGAAAGATAAATAAGCGGGCCGATTTGTGACGGCTTATTCTCACTGCCAGCGCTGTCACCGCCGACGCAGAGACAACCTGATGAATTCTGTTCTTCATGCGGCAAAAGCCCGTATTCAAATCCTGCCTCTGACATTTTGCTCACCTCCTTGCCTAAAACGGCGGAATAAAACTTAATCGTGCGATCAAGATTCGTGACCGGAATATCCGTCCAGCAAAGTGTATCAGCGCTCATGGTTAGTGTTGTAACTCTTGAGGGCGAAAAGGCAAAGTCCGGCTACTCGACGTTTACTTGAATGCCGAAGAGCTTCCAGGCGGGATGCTCGTAGATATATTTCAGCCGGAAGTACACTTTGGTTGGAGACGTTGGATAATAACCTTCCAAGACCAGTATTCCGTCCGAGTTAATCTCAGGCGCTGCGCTCAGAATCGGTTGCACTTCTTTGATCGGAGAAATGTCGAGATGCGTCTCGATGAATTGGTTGAATACCTCCTTGAGTTTGTCCGGTGTAATTTGCTCCTGCCACCTCCTTGATATCTGTTGGTGGAAGCCAACAAAACTTTTGTCCTGAACGGCTTTGTTGAAAGCGAGCAGCGAGTCGAGAGCTAAGGCCTTCGATTTCTCGTCGGATGGCAATTGTTTGCCTCCTTGCTCAACGGAGACGCCGGCCTGAGGCGCAGAGAGCGAGATTACCTTCCAGGTTCCCAATTCTTTAACGAGCTCCATCGTAAGCGGGATGTTTCCTCCGGAACGCGTGGTGACGGAGCCTTCGAGATGAGCGCGGCCATTGTTCGTCTCGCGACTGGACCACGAGGCGGAAGCGAAATCAGCTAAACCAAGATTTTTTACGGCTTGCTCGAATGATTGAAGTGTCTGTTGCGACTTCAAAGTCGGTGACGCGCTTTCGTACGCGGACGCGATTTTTCCCGAACCGATCAGTCCAAGAAACTGGTCTCCCGCTTTTACGGCGCCGCGCGTCAATCCGAAGGCCAGGAGGATAATGATGACAACCAGCACAAGACCGGCGGTGACTGCGATGAGGCATCCCTTTTTCATATTAATTTTCCTTGGCTTGCGGGTTTCGCCGCCCATCTGTTTCGCGCTTCAGACGACGGAGTAAATCGCAGCGTTGCATGATGTTGGTTCTACGATCTCCTAATTACAAGTTGTGCACTTCAGAGTAACGGTGTGATCACCCATTGCGACCGCACCGCCAACACGGACCGTGACGTTGGTTTTGGTTTCGCCGTGGCGACTAGCGTGCGGAGCGCTCGGTAGCTCGGCCGCCCAGGAAAGCCGCGCTTCAAATTCCTGACGAGCAGCGAAGTTTTCATTTACTGCAATTTGCGCACTTGAGAGCGATAATAAAGTTTCCGGTCGCATGACGGGGCGCGCCCATATTGACGTCCGTCATCGTTTGACCTCTTGCCATGCCTGGACCTATAACTTTAACG
>DATMPQ010000062.1:0-8460 GCA_035567015.1 Chthoniobacterales bacterium
GCGGCCGTATTTGAAATCGAGGATGACGCGGCGAACAATCCCGCGGCTGCGATAGGCGGCGACGGCAGCATCAAAGTGCAAGGTGCGGTGCGCGCAGTTGGCGCAAGTGAATGCTCCGCTGATGGCGCCGGCGAACGGTTCCGAGCATTTCGCGCAAAACGGAGGAACGATGCGGGTGATCTTCGCGTCGCATTCCGCGCAAAGATATTCACTCGCCGCGACACTGGCGGAACAAATTGTGCAGGCCGGCGGATAAAGCAGCGATGCAATCGCGCGCAGCCTGTTAAGTTTTACGAGCGCCAGCATACCTCAACCAGCGGAGCATTATTATCCACGTCAAGCAAGCCACGGCCAGCGGCACGATCCCGACGAGCAGATTTTTTCCGAGCCACGGTAGAGCGACTAATTCTCGATGCGCGATTTTATTAAATGCGCCGCTGGCGAAAATCCACCCCGCGTGCAGACCGATCGGCAACCAAAGCGAGCGGGTACGCATCCGCGCGTCTGCGAGAATCCAACCAATGAGAAATAATGTCGTGAAGCCAGCCGCGACCAACATCGGATCGGTAAACTGCGAAAATGAATGAGCAATGGAATTGAATCCCGAACTCCAGGTCACGATTGTCGATGTTCGCATTGGTGCCTTCAAAAAGTGAACGATCGAAAACAACGCCGATGTGACAAACATCGGCATGTATTGGCGGTTGCTTCTCAACAAAATTCCCAGCGTCCATCCGCGAAAAAAGGTTTCTTCAATCGCTGGAACGACAAGTGAAGTTCCGATGATCTTTGCTAGCGCAACCCAGGTAATCGTGAGACGCAGCGAATAGATGTGCAGTGCGAGCAACAGTGCGCCGCAGCAGAACAGGGGAATCGCTGCCAAAAAAAATCCCGCAAACAGGTCGCGCAACCAGTGTGAATTGCGTTCAAGATCCAGGTCGCCCAGGCTTTCGACTTGGATCGAGCGAAGCAATGGCCAAAACAAAACCAGGGCTGCAACCAGAAGCGCGCGATGAAAGAAAGTTTCGAAATCAAATCCGGCCAGCGCTGGAAAAATATCACATGCCGCGAGCCAGTTCGCCATCCAGAACAGCACCGGCGCCAGCAGCGCGCCGAGCAGAATGGTCGCGACGAAATAAACCAGCAATCTGGCTGCGTCTTTCACGGCTGCTAATGTAAGATTTTCCCACGATGCCACGTCAACACATATGGACGGAGAAAGATCGACAGGGGAAGAAGCGAGAGGTCCGTGCGACAAAATTTGGCGGTGTCTGGCGTTTTCAGTCCAAGTTCTCGGGCGAAGAACAATGGACGTATTACGATTCTCCGCCGCCGGAAGATTTGCTGAAACTTCGAGACATTATCGCGCGGAAATATCGGCGCCGGCGAGCCAGCGCTGATGACGTTGCCTCGGTCGATAAACTGGTTCGCGATTTGGATCGAGGTGGCCCTCGTTATCTTCGCGATACACCACCCGTGATGATTCGGATACCAGAGCAATGATTACGATTTTTATGAGAAGAAAAATGGTCGCCCTCACCTCAATCCTCTCTCCGCAGCCGGGGAGAGGCTGATAGCAGCATCTCGAAGGATGTCGATGTTTGCGGCCAGACAAAAATGAAATCGCGACCGCTTTGATGGCGAAAAAAATCAGGATCGACAATTTGTTAGTTGCGCGGGATTTTTTTGAAAGCCGCGAGGGCGCGCAGCGCGCCATCATGGCAGGTGAAGTGAGAGTGGGGGACCGCGTGATCGATAAATCTTCCGATCTTGTTGAGGCCGATGCAGAGATCGTGGTCGCGGAACTCCCGCGTTACGCGAGTCGAGGCGCGCTCAAACTGGAAGGCGCGCTGGACTTTTTCCAAGTCGATGTTGGCGGCAAAGTTGCGCTCGATATCGGGGCATCGACTGGCGGTTTTACCGACTGCCTTTTGCAACGCGGCGCGGCGAAAGTGTACGCGGTCGATGTCGGCCATGGTCAATTGGCTTGGAAAATCCGGAATGAACCGCGCGTGGTCGTGATGGAAAAATTGAACGCACGATTTCTCGCGCGCGAGCACATTCCGGAGCTTGTCGATCTTTGCGTGATCGATGTTTCCTTCATCTCGCTGACTTTGATCTTGCCTCGCGCCTTCGAGTTGATAACTCCAGACGGTGTGATCCTCGCCTTGATCAAGCCGCAATTCGAGCTGCAGCGCGGGGACGTGGGACGCGGCGGGATCGTGCGCGACTCGGCGTTGCAGGAGAAGGCCCAGCAAAAAATCGTGAAGTTCGCTGAAAAGGCGAATTACCGTGTGGTTGGCCTTGTTCCATCGACAATCACCGGCGCGGACGGTAACCAGGAGTTTTTCATATGCCTCCGAAGACGATCGGATTGATTGCGCACACGGGAAAACCGGGCGTGGCGGAATTGATCCACGCCGTTCTCGAAGAGTTCGCCCGCTTTTCGATGTCGATCTTGGTGGAGAAGGAGACGGCCGCGCTTGCGGGACGAAAATCGGACGGCAGTGTCCAGCAATTAGCGGCAAAGGCTGATCTGCTCGTTGTTCTCGGAGGTGATGGAACGATCCTGAATGTGGCCGGGCAACTTGGCGAAGGGATCAAACCGATTTTTGGAATCAACGTTGGGTCGCTTGGATTTTTGACTTGTTCGAGCTCGTCGGCCTATCGCGAGGCGGTTGAAGGCATTGCCCGAGGAAAAATTACCTTTAGCGATCGAACTTTGCTCGAGGTGGCGATCAAGAATTCGCACCAGGGCCGAGCGGCGATGATTGGGTTGAACGACGCCGTCTTTAGCCGCGGTGAGTTGTCGCGCCTTATTCGCTTACGGGCCTGCGTGAACGGTGAACCGTTGACTGAATTCAATGCCGACGGATTGATCGTTGCGACGCCAACCGGTTCTACAGCCTATTCGCTGTCCGCTGGCGGTCCGATTCTACAGCCCCAGTCGGGCGTCCTCGTGATTACCCCGATTTGCCCGCACGTTTTAACAAATCGCTCGATCATCGTGGCGGAATCGTCGGTCATTGAAGTGGAGGCGAGCGAGCCCGATTATTCAGTCTATCTCAGCGTCGATGGACGCGATTCGTTGCCCCTGGAAGTCGGCGCGGTCGTGACGATTCGAAAAGCTGAAAAGACTTTGCCGCTTGCCGTAATGCCGGACGTATCGTTCTTCAGCGTCGTTCGGCAGAAATTGAAATGGAGCGGCAGCAACGTTTGACCCAGATGCTTAGCCGCACCGCGCGGAACGGCTCGACCGGACACTGCCGGTAACGAATCAGTTTAGCGTGCGAACGCGCGTTGGCCTGGCTGCGCAACGCCCGCCTCGTGGCCTTAAAGGGGTTGGCTCCCTCCATGGTCTATCTTACGCTGGAGTAAGCGTAGCTGAGCCCTGATTTGGACCAAGAGGACGTCGATTTCAGCAGGAGTGCTGAAGCGTTCGAGCGCGTTGAGCTGCTGTTCAATAGCATCGAAGCAGTCTGATCCTTTCTTCAGGTCACCAAGGTTTTTGTGAACTTTGAGTTGTTTCATAAGAACTTGGTTAGGTCGGCGATTTGGTTGTCGGTCTCCTCGACAGTGTCGAATGTTGCGTGGGCGAAGTGAGCGTTATTCTAGAGAAAAGATTATGGGCGCCATTTCTGCGCAAACCGGCGATGTCCTCATCTGTTAAGTAATATGGCTGTGGGCGCGTCCATGAAATGGGGTCGTTCTTTGGCGTGATCTTTTCGCCGAGAAGTAGAAAGGGCCGGTGAGAGGCTGCGTCATGTAATTCCGCCAGTTCTGTCTTGCCAGCGCATATCACTTCAACCGTGTAAGCAGAGCAAGGTTTGAGTTCGTCTCGTGTCATATGGTCACTGACAGAGCAGTTTTTGTGCGCCGCCGGTGGCTCGACCGGACGGCGCCGGTAACCGATCAGCTTTTTGGGCGAACGCACGCTGGCCTTCGCGGTGCAGGTGTAAAAGATAGCGCAACTGTTGTTCCAATCGCCAGATTGCATCGACGACCACGTTGGTGGGTCGATAACTGGCGTTGACTTGGACACGCACAAGCTGGCGGTCGCGCTGCACTTTGGCGTTTACAACTTTATCCATCGCCACCACAACCTCGGTACAACGCCAGCGGTCGTATCGGGCTTGGAAGAAAAGCCGTGGAGCTTAGAACGGGTTGTTGATATGACCGCGGGTTATGATGCCCACAAAAAGGCTAATACCGAGGCAGTTGCGGCAGTAAGGAGCCTCTAAAATGAATCAGACCCAACACGATTGGGGCCGGTAGGGTTTGAATACGGAAATTTGTAACTTTGCGATCGATTTGTCCCGCTTTGCGAGTTCCAAAGTTCCAAGTATTGAAGCCGATCAGACAAAGAGCGTCCTCACGTGCCTTCAAATTTCACGGTTCGGCGTGGGGACCGATTGAGACTGACGCTGGTGGGACAAATCAACCGCGAAATCCCCAGTGGGACAAATCGAGCGCGAGGCTACACATTTGTCAGTCAGCGCAGGAAAAGGGCAAAATGAAAGGCTCAACCAAATGGCAAAAAATGGATGAGCCCTTCAATATGTAACGGACGACACCCGCCGTCTGCGTTGTGTGCTCTTTGAGTCTGTATCTGTCGCGCACATACAGCCTACACCCCTGGCAAACTTGCAACTGGGATTCCTGGGGGCCAGGCTAAAAGGGCGACCCGACAAACCAAGTTCAATGGTCTCCCTCGAAGAAACCATCGATTTTTTTACGTCTCATCTGCCTTCCATCAACTTGCAGTCTTCTCCCAAATACAGCGCAGCACCTACGAGCCGTTGCTCGAGCGTGCGGAAGAAATTCGGCGAGTTTTCCGCGAACTGAAATCGCGATTCGGCGGAAGCGAAACGCTTGCCTCAGCTATTTCTTCGTCTTCGCCGCAGCGCCCTGCTGGACCAAGCGCTGCCCGCTTTGCCGGCGAGCAAGCACGAAATGGTTATTGTCGCCGTAACTACGCCATGGTCCCGGCGGAACGTCTCGGATATCGACGAATTGCCAATCGGTCACGCCCGTCGGTGCCTGCCCGAGGTAATCGCGCACCGCCGGAGAAATATCGAGCCCGGCGCCGTGGTTGAGATTCGGTTTCGGGCGCTCGTTTCCAAAAACATATTGAAAATGGTCCGTCCGGAACGGACCGCAATCTTCCCATTGCGCGTAGCAGATCCGATTGCCTTTGCGAATAGCCACCCAGTGATGCCAGCAGACCGATTGCCCCTGCCCGGCGTAAGCTTGCTTGAACCACGGAATGACCAGCGGCGCTTCGGGCTTGAATTGGCTGTGCGTCACATCGTTGTAGGGCAGTGCGCTATAGAATGGATTTTGCCGGGGAACGAACGCGACCGGGATGTAGTCTCGCCGCGCCGAGGATTCAGGGTTATCAAAGCCACCGTAATTGTTTGTCCAATTCGCGTCCCAGCAGCTTCGGTAATTCGGCACCAGGTTGTTTCCGCCAGCTTGTTCTCCAATCCAGAAGACTGTCGTGACAATGTTCGTTTTCCAGGGAAACCGCGTTGTGGCCGCGTGCGACGAGGTCGGTATTTGCACAGTCGGCTCGACCTTCAAGAACGTCTCATTGCCCGATTTCATCGCATACCTCGCAAAATCCGCCGCGGTCGCATATGGGGAACTCGATGAATCCGACTGACCGTAGGCACAGATACCGCCCGCCGACAGCGACAAAAAGAGGGCAATATTCCTTCTCATTCGCGAATGTAGCGTTGTTTTTACTCGGTGTCGACCTTGCAACCACTGCTCGCCCGTAATCGAGCTGCAAGGATTCCGTGCCTTTTTGCGGCCGGGTCGCGTGAAACCCTGCCACATTGAATCCTTGCTACACTGCTACACCGCAACACGGATTCAATGATTCAATGATCGAAGGCACGATGATGGTGATTCATCGAAGAAATGCGTCCCGGCTCGTATTTTTGTGCGCCTTCGGCACGAAAGTTCCTACGACACCACATCGTGCGAACTTTCTTTGCCAGACGGCAATTTTGCTTCGGCTGTGACCGGACCTGCTCACCTGGAATGTGTCCTGCCCGTGCAGGGCGAACACGTTCATTTGCGCAAGACCCAATTTCGTGCAGATCGGATACGAACCCACATGGAGCTTCTTGACGATGACACCGCAACATAAATCTTTCCACGGCTCGCAAGATCTGAGCACTTCGACAATTCACAGCCACCTCGTTCCCGCGCACGGTGGTGAACTCATCGACCTTTACGTAAATGCGGAGAGAGGAGCCGAACTAAAAGCCGGATCGAAGAAATTTCCTTCTTGGGATCTGACGTCGCGCCAAATCTGCGACCTCGAATTGCTGTTGAACGGCGGATTCTCTCCTTTGTGCGGGTTCATGACGAGCACAGAGTATGAGGGCGTCTGCCATAACATGAGGCTCACGACAGGCCTTCTATGGCCGATACCGGTCGTGCTGGATGTCAGCGAAGCTTTTGCTAAATCGTTAAAACGAAAAGCCAGCAAAATCGCGCTGCGCGATGGAGAGGGAGTGATGCTGGCAGTATTGCACGTCGAAGACGTGTGGCAGCCGGATCACAAGAGTGAAGCCGAAGCGGTGTTTCGCACAAATAGTACGCTACACCCCGGTGTCAACTATCTGCTGAACAAGGCAAACGCCTGGTACGTCGGAGGCCGGATTGAAGGACTTGAGTCGCCGTCTAATTACGATTTCAAGAGTTTGCGTTTAACCCCCGCTCAATTACGGGAGGAATTTGCCCAGAGAGGCTGGCGCCGGGTAGTCGCATTTCAGACGCGTAACCCGATGCATCGCGCCCATGTAGAACTCACTATTCGTGCAGCCAAACAGGTTGAAGCCAATCTACTCATTCATCCCGCGGTGGGAATGACTAAACCCGGTGATGTCGACTACTTCACACGCGTCCGCTGTTACCAGCTAATCCTCGCCAAATACCCGCGGGGGACGGCAAAACTTTCGCTCTTACCACTCGCCATGCGTATGGGTGGACCACGCGAAGCGATTTGGCACGCACTGATTCGGAAGAATCACGGTTGCTCTCATCTCATCGTAGGACGTGATCACGCCGGCCCGGGCAAAGACGCGAATGGCAAGTCCTTCTATGAGCCGTATGAAGCTCAGGAGTTATTCAAAAAGTATGAAGCTGAGATCGGCGTCACGATGGTTCCGTTCCATAACATGGTCTATGTGGAAGATAAGGACACTTACCTTCCCGAGAACGAAGTTCCAAAGCAGGCGCGCGTGTTGAGCATTTCCGGCACGGAATTGCGCCGGCGATTAAATGAAGGACGCGATCTCCCCGGATGGTTTACCTATCCTGACGTTGCCGAGGAGTTGCGGCGCAGTTTTCCGCCACGCCACAAACAAGGCCTGACAGTTTTCTTCAGTGGGCTTTCCGGCTCCGGCAAGTCCACGATTGCCAACGTTCTCCTGATCAAATTTCACGAGATTGGCGGCAGGCCGGTAACGCTTTTCGATGGCGACCTGGTTCGCAAGCACCTTTCCTCCGAACTCGGGTTTTCCAAGGAACACCGCGATCTTAACATTCGCCGCATTGGCTACGTGGCCTCCGAAATAACCAAAAACCGCGGAATCGCCATCTGCGCTCCAATCGCACCCTATGACGCTACTCGAAAGGAGGTGCGCTCGATGATTGAGCCGCTTGGCGGCTTTCTCATGGTGCATCTTTCCACCCCGATTGAGGTCTGTGAGCAGCGCGATCGCAAGGGTCTCTACGCGAAGGCCCGGGCCGGCATTATCAAGGAGTTCACCGGTGTGTCGGATCCTTACGAAGAGCCAAAGGATGCTGAAGTTGTTATCAATACCGCTGAGCTTAGTCCCGAAGAAGCGGCGCAGGAAATCATTCTCCACCTGGAACGTGAGGGCTTTATCGGAGAGAGCAGATAGCTCCCGATTGCATCGCAATCGCTAGCTGAATTGGTCAGTTTGGCTGCTCGTCTATGCGACTGCTACCAGAGTGGAGCGTGCGAGGACTTCTGATTATGCAATGGTTCGCCGCCATCATCAAACTGATGGCCTGAGCTGAGCCTTCGCGAGAGATTTGTCTCGACGTCGGGAGGCGCTAAGAAACGATTGGGAGTTTCGGACCTGACTCAGGGGGTCTTGCGTGGGCATTCGTGCTTAAGAGGGCATTTCAACCGATCTAGCTTCTAATTACCAGAACCAATCGGAGGCAACACCACACGACTGGTGCTGGGCCTGCTTGGTTATAGAGATTCTAAATCAAGTTCGCTTGCCGCGTGCAGCGACCTTTATCCTGTAGGCTTCCTCAAGCGGTGCCAGCAACTGTTCCAGGAGTTGGCGTCTGGAAACATTGCCGATCTTATAGAGATCGAGGCTCTGGCGGATGAACGGCGCTATTTTAGGCGTAGCCAGTCTCGGATTCTCAAGCGCAAAGCGAAGCGCGTAAAGCCATATGAGCGGC
>DATMPQ010000063.1:0-17812 GCA_035567015.1 Chthoniobacterales bacterium
GAAATCGATTCCTTTCTTCAGATCGACGCTATTAATAATGAATTGCGGATAACTGCCGTCGCGCCGCCGCGCGCGGTAGAACTCGATGATGTTCCCGTAATATTCGATCGTGCTCTCCGGGCCGAGGCCGCCGATCATCCCGAGAATTTTCATTTGCGCTATTCAATTTAGCGGAATTCACGGCGAAGTAACGCCTCATCGGTGTGTGTCCTAACGGGATGTGAACACGCCATCGTTAACGTAAGCCGGAATAATCGTTACCCAGGTGGCGGTTGACTTCTTCGGAGTCTTCGACTGAGAGCACGCCAAGTCGTTGGCGATAACGCCGGCCCCACGCGTGCATGGCATCCTTGGTCGGCTGAAAAAACATTATCGCTCTGTCGTACTCTCTCTGACTGGCCGAGTGAAGAAACTTCTACAGGCTCTTTGGATTGCCTCATTGATGGCTCAGTGTCGGCCCCACAGGGCGCACCGGCAAGGCGCAAAAAAGGGGTAGTGTCCTAATTTGGGCAATAATATACTTGACTCACCTGTTTGCCTCCTGTAGTGTAGAGGCATGAAGAAGAAAACGGGTGGTTTTCCACAGACGCTGCACGACGCGATTAAATACTTCTCGAACGAGGAGAACGCCTTTAATTTTATCAAAGCCATCCGCTGGCCGGACGGAGTTGTGAAATGTCCGACCTGCGGCTCCGCCAAGCTTTCGTTTCTTTCCACACGCAAACTGTGGAAATGCAAGAATGCTCATGCTAAGCAGCAATTCAGCGTGAAGGTGGGAACGGTCTTGGAAGATTCGGCGATTACGCTCGATAAGTGGCTCTGCGCGTTCTGGCTGATTGTTAATGCGAAAAACGGGATCAGTTCTTACGAGTTGCACCGGGCAATCGGCGTCACGCAAAAGACTGCTTGGTTCATGTTGCAGCGTATCCGTTTGGCGATGCAACAGGGTTCGATTGAGAAAATGAAAGGCCGCGTCGAGGCAGACGAAACATTTATCGGCGGTCTTGCTCGCAATATGCACAAGAGCAAAAAGAAACATCTTGGCACTGGCGGGGCCGGAAAAGTCGCTGTGATGGGGCTGCTTGAACGCAACGCTCCTGATGGGGGTTCTCGCGTCCGATGCAAGGTAGTTCCTAATGTTCGCCGAGGCGCGCTTGACCCTGCTGTTCGCCAAAACGTCGAGACAGGCTCGGAAGTAATCACAGATGCGTTTCCTTCCTATGAGTCGCTCTCCGATGCTTACGTGCATCAAGTGATCGATCATGCCGAGTGCTACGCGAAAGATCATGTCCACACGAATGGACTGGAAAACTTCTGGTCGCTGCTTAAGCGGGCGCTCAAGGGGACGTATGTAAACGTTGAGCCTTTTCATTTGTTCCGATACTTGGACGAGCAAGCGTTTCGATTTAACGAGCGCAAGGAAAACGATGCTGGTCGATTTGTTAAGGCGCTTCGCGGCATTACTGGCAAAGGGTTGCGGTATGCGAAGCTCATAGGTGGTGATGGCATTCAACAAGCGTGGCAAGCTACGTAAGTATCAGGTAAATCCCGAGTGTGTAAGTCGCAGCGAACAATAATAAACTAGGCAACCATACCAGCAGCGCGATTCTTTCATGACCAAAGACGAGACTAACGACAAGACCAAACGAACAAACAGCCGATCCGATAAAGCCAAAAATCCACATAAGATGACGGTAAGGGAGCGATGGAAACGCACCGCACTTCACAACAAATTGCTCGTCATACTCACTGCTGCGTCGCTGGTTGTATACGTCATTTACACAGGAAATAGCATCGTCCAAACCATGCTCGCTCAAAGTCATAAGGGGATAGATCGGCCATGGCTGGCTATTGAGGTTGCTCCCGATGGGCCGATAACCTTCGCGGCCAATGGGCAAGCAAATTTTCCGATCAAATTCACTGCGTATAAATCGTCGGGGAATATCCCGGCTAACAAGGCCCATGTTGCGGCTGACATCGTATTTCCGAAAGTTGGCGATTTTATTACAGAACCTATAAATCGGCGCGACGAGATTTGTAATAGGTCTGCTAACAGCTACGATCCGTTCGGATTCGGGACTGTATTCGCAAAGCCCGTCGAGTTCGAAACTACTTTTATCGTCCAAGCTAGTGTTATGGCTGAGCAATTGGCTTCGCTGTCTGCGGGCGGTCAGAAATTCATCGGTCCATCTCTGGTTGGCTGCGTAACCTACACTTTCGAAATAGAGGGCCAGGAATTCACTGGCAAGACAGCTTTTGTTTATGATATTCTCAGAACTGTCCCCGGTAGACCAAAGAACGTGCGTTTCATACCTTTCGGAGAGAACGTTCCCGAGGATGAGATTTCTGTTCAAAAATTGGCAAGCGGAGAATTCTCGAAGTGAACTCGCCAATTCATGGTATCGAGTGTATGATATCAACGCATGCCTAAGAGAGCTGAACTGCTGGAAGGTGAAGAAGCCGCCGAGCGGTTTCGCGATTTCACCGAAAAGGTGATGAGCGTTCCGAAGTCGGAGATCGACAAGCGAGCGGCCAAAGAACGCGCCAAACGCGACCGCCAAAAGACAGAGGAACCCGAGAGCTAAGAGCGTTGGCCCTGTCACGGCGGCGCTAACATGCCCACCTATACTAGGTGAGTCAAGTATATTATTGCCCTAATTTGAATCAAGATACCGCTGTAGGGACTGGCACTCTCCCATAAATCCCTCTGTGCCCTTTAGCTTTCTTGGCGGCAGTGACAGAATGCCAGATGATCGAACGGCGCCACAAAGCATACTAGCGCAGCCCCTAAATGGATCAGTTTGCGGCCAACCTCGTTTGACAGCGTTCACTGCCTCACGCAGCTTGTCCAACTGTTCTAAGTCCAAGTCTCGTGTTTGAGAGAGATAAACAAGCGCCCAAATATCACTCAGAGCCGTTTTCAGCAGCAGCTTATCCATGCTTTTTTGCTTTTGCCGCAATCGCGACTTTGACGGCAGTCTTCGCTGAATCGACGGGCGGAATTTCGAGCACGGAAACGGTCTTGTCTTGATCGCCGTCACGATACGTCCATGCGTAGGCGCGTTTCTCTTCCGGATGGCCGACCAAATCAAACACTTCGACCGTTCCCTGCCATGCGATCTCATTTTCAAACTGTTCCACTACCGGCACAGATTCGACATGAAGCGATTCGCAAGCATGCGTTGCACGGATGGCGTCTTTAAGTTTCGTAATCTTCTTATGCGGCATTCACCAAATCAGACACCGTCCATGCGCTCTTTTCAATCCCCGCTTCCATTGCGGGCGTTACGAACACTTCCTGGACAGTCCGCGATCTCGTGGAAATAGTAGAGGCACGAGTGAACGCATACAGGCCATTCGCAAGGATGTTGAGGCGCACGCTGGATGCAGCGCCGCGCACATTTATTCCACGCCGGTGACGGAAAGGTATCTCGGCCAGATCGTATGGGAAGGCGTCGTGGAAACGTTCGAGCTTCACGGACATCCGAAAGCACAAAGAGCCTACGGTTGGCTACGGGATAAGGACTGCACAGTTGTTTTGGGTATTTCGCCCGTAGATTCGCCGAATGCTGCCATCAGAGCGGCAATCGCAGCCACCGGCTTGTGGCCGGTCAAAACGGAGACGCCGAATGCGGTCCTCTCGTAAGCTGAGACATTTTGGCGCATTTTAAGGGAGCAGCAAGGCTGCATCTGGACTGCCCTTAAGCATACATCTGCTATAATTTTCTAGATGTATTATAAATATTAGATTGACTCAGCATCTACTAATGTGGTGTAATCTTCACATCATAAGGAGGGGACAGCGGAACGAAGCGGTACAACCCTTTTTCCACAAGCCCCATCAGTTTTACCCAATGAAATCAAAGTCATACTCAAATCAAGACGGAAGCACCCTTATCTGTGCGTTGTGCACAATTCTGATCATGTCACTTATCGGAGCCAACGTGCTCCTAAACTGCACCATCCGCTACAATGTCTCTTCCAAGCAGATCAAAGGGTGGAAAGAGGCCTTGTACGCCGCGGAGGGTGGGGCCGATATCGCCTTTTCCGAAGTGCGAAAGCTCGTGAATAGTCCGTCGACCGCTTTCCTCCACAGTGGAGGATGGACTACGACTGCCGGACCTTCCTATAGCAACGGACCTTACTCTTTCGGCCAGAACAATAGCCTTTCGGCAAACGTAACAGTCGATCAGCTAACGGCCACGCTGTCTGGTCAGCCGCAATTTTATTATCGGATCCGCTCCCAAGGAACGGCGACGCTGCTTGGTCTGCCGCGGGTTGGCATGGATGACCGCATGGGCAGTGTGATTAGGGGCGATAGTTTGCTCCGAAAGATCGATTTCAAGTACGACCATTTCAAAGCCGCATATGGAGATGGCGACGGTAACGGCAAAGCGATTCAGGCCGTCGCGAACCCGCAGATCACGCGGCGAATCGAAACGATCGCGGTTCCACAGTTCGCCTCTTTCACGAGCGGACTCGAGGTCGGCAACTCCTTCGCCGGACCCGGCCACGCTGGCTTGATTGACAGCTACAATTCAAAGAATGGCGGGTATCCTGGCACATCTATTGCCCAAAACCCAGTTCCTCCTACTGATCCTAATTATAACTATTATATCTATTCGCGGCAGGCAAATGTGTCAGTGGGCACGGGCAGCTTTACCGACTGGGGGCCAATCTACGGAAACGTATCGACAAATGGAGGCAACGTTACTCATGCTAGTGCCAACATCAGCGGCACAATTGACAACAGCGCGCCATTCACCCTTCCGCCGCTTGTTATCCCGAACACCGGTGTAGCGACAGGGTTCGCCACTGGAAGCGGCACGACACTTGATCTATCCACTGCGCCAGCGGGAACGGGAACAGCGCCTTTAGCGCCTGCGAAATACGTCTATAGCTCGTTAAGTAGCGGTCTCACGATCCCTGGTCTATTGGGGACCGACAAGACTTTGCCGAGCTACAATAAGCCAATTGAAACGTACGTTACTATCGTTGTGGGATCTGCTGGTTCACAAACCGGCGATATTGGCGGTATCACCCTTGGCGCGGGGGTCAACGCCAAGATTTACTTCACGGGAAACCTAAACGTAAACGCGAGCGCTCTGGTGAACAATAATCGAGATGGCGCCGCCGGGGTTTACAATGCCGACGGGTCAGCTTCGAGTGGCTATAGCGCGGCGGGTCATCTGCAATTCTACGGGATTAGCCCCCCAACGGGTGGATCCCCGCAGAGCGTTGCCATCACGCCGGGCGGGGGCTCCAATAAAGACGTTTATGCGACTATTTACGCGCCAGGCGCCGACATTTCGGTGACCGGCAATGTCAATTGGTATGGCGCGATCGTTGCTAGCAGCTTCAGTGGTAACGGAGACGGCGGCGGCAATACTTCGTTCCATTACGACACGCAAATCGCCGGCGATGGAGTCCTAACCGACTACCAGATTGCGAGTTATATCGAAGACATTCGATAACGAGTCCGCAGCCCTGGCTAAGCTCTAACCCGCGAAAAACTCTGTTCCCGGGCAATCTGTGGTCGCCTGAAGATTTGCGAAGGTCACGTCTTGCGGAGCTTGAACCGCGGCCGGTTGAGATTTCAGCGGCGTTGCAGGATGGGAAATCGCGATAATTGCGCAGGAATCGAACCGGCTTGAATCAGGAAACCGGGAAGCCAGGAGCTCAGGGTCCAGACTTCAATCCGGCCTCCCAAATCTTAGCTCACTCGTAAACTGAGACAGTTTAGCCCCATTTGAATCGTGAATGGAAGCGAAAAAAGCGGCATCGAGACCGCCGGAGGGCGCATAAATTGCTATAAATACTATAATTGATAGCAATGACGTACCTCTGCAACAAGCCGAGAGGCTGAACCCCGACAATAAGAGTAATCCACCGATGAAAATACGACTTAAGCGAACGAATACTGGCAGCACAATCATGTGTGCGTTGTGCACAATTCTGATCATCTCACTTATCGGAGCCAATGTGCTCCTTAATTGCACTACCCGGTACAATGTCTCTTCCAAGCAGGTCAAAGGCTGGAAAGAGGCCTTGTACGCCGCGGAGGGTGGGGCCGATATCGCCTTTTCCGAAGTGCGAAAGCTCGTGAGTAGTCCGTCGACCGCTTTCCAAAGTGGAGGATGGACTCCGACGCCTGGTTCCTTTCCTATAGGCAACGGACCTTACTATTTCGGCCAGAAACTGGCCAACGGAAACGGGAGCCTTTCGGCACAAGTAACGGTCGATCAGGGCACATTCCCCGTGCCGTCTGGTCCGCCGCAGAACTATTATCGGATCCGCTCCCAAGGAACGGCTACGCTGCTTGGTTTGCCGCGGGCTGGCATGGATGACCGCATGGACAGTGTGACGAGAGGCGACAGTTTGCTCCGAAAGATCGATTTCTCGTACGACCATTTTAAAGCCACGTATGGAGATGGCGACGGGAACGGATTAGCGATTCAGACCGTCCAACACCCCCAAATCACGCGGCGAATCGAAACGATCGCGGTTCCGCAGTTTTCGACCCTCTTCAGCGGCCTCGAGACAACCGGCACCTTTTATGGACCCGGCTCCGCCGGCTGGATCGACAGCTACGATTCCAAAAATGGCCCATACACCTTCGTCGCCAACAATCCTTCCGCGCAACATTACAACGATTCGCACAGTGGAAACGTGTCCGACGGAACTTCAACCTTCACCGAATTCGGTTCGATTTATGGAAACGTGACGACAAACGGGGGTACTGTCACTCATAAAAGTAACGGGACTATCAGCGGTACGATCGATAACAACGTGGCATTTACAGTTCCGCCAGTGGTTAGGCCGGACACGACAGGTTATACCACGGGGGGCGGCTCAACGCTTAATTTGCCAACCGGGACGACAGTGGCGAACCCGGCGACATATTACTACACCTCGTTAAGTGACGGTCTGACGATCAACGGGCGAAACGTCGCCCACGGGCTGCCCAACGCTGGTAAGCCGGCTGAAACCTATGTAACTATCGTTGTTGGGAGTGCCAATGCAACAGACGGCGATGTTGGCGGGAGAATCACCGTCGGCGCAGGTGTCAACGCTAAGATTTACTTTACAGGCGATCTAAGCACAAAGGCGCGCGATCTCGTCAACAATAACGTTGATGGCGCCACCGGCATCTATAATGCCGATGGGACACCTTCGACTGACTATAGCCTGGCGGGTCACCTTCAGTTCTACGGAGTCAGCCCGACGGATGGATCCACGGAAGCGATCAGCATCTCACCTCCGGGCAACGTCTATGCAGCTTTTTATGCGCCGAATGCTGACTTTACGGTCAACGGCAATCCAGATATATTTGGCGCGGTCGTTTGCCACAACTACTATAATAACGGAAACACCGGATTCCATTACGACAAACAACTGGGCCTGCTCCTCGGTCCGGTGACCGATTATCAGATCGCGAGCTATATCGAAGACATTCGATAACGAGTCCGCGGCCCTGGCTCGCTCTTAACCCGCGAAAAACTCTGTTCCCGGGCCATCTGCTTGAGCTTACGGCGCCGCAACTCGTAAGTCGAAACCACCGCGACGACTAACCCTATCACCGGGAAAAACGTGCTCGCTTCCGGAACTGGGCTCACCACCAGCGACCATTCTTCGAACCCGTCGTTACTGGGATGCGTGTTACCGAAGTGACAATACAGATAAACAAAGTCCGATGAACTCGTCCCGGCAAACGCGCTCGTTGGCAGATACGCAAACATATCACCTGAGCCGCTTCCATGGTTGCGCGAAGCATCCAGGTAGACCGCATCACCCGGACTGAATGAATAGCGCAGAGTCCCTAGGGAACTGACGTTCGTCGTGGTCTGGCTGCCCGTGGGCGAAGTGTAGAATTGCAATTGGTCGAGTGAGAGCAGCGGATGGCTGTTGGCCTGATTAATATCCAGGAGCAACTTAAAATAACTCGTGTTGCCGACGATGACGGTAGTCGCCTGAAGGCCTGCGAAAGTCACGTCGTGGGTCCAAGGACCGGCCTTATCATCGAAGGGAACCGGCGCGCCGGAAGTGTTGTAGCCTTGTTCAACCGGGTCGTTCTGAACGCGCAGGAACGGCTGGATGACGCCGGTACCGGTCGGCTGTGCAGTGGTGAAATCAAACAGGGCACCGTTGATCGCGCCGCTGTCGCCATGAATCAGGTCGACGATCGTGGCTTGAGCCGGCGTGAGCGCAAAGAGGGCTCCAGCGGCAACGAGCACCGCAGCCAGCATGGATCTTTTGAAATTGTCCCTAGTCATTCTTGATTTTTCCGGTTGCTCCCGCAGGTTTCGGCGAGTCCACGCTTCTATGATTACCATATTCATCATAATTGAGTCGCAACGTCAATAACAATTTCTTATGCCAATCATCAATTGCTCCTTGAAAGCCCTTTTTAGCCTGGAAGACCGAGGCTAAAGCAAGGAAAGAAATCGCGGGCATTGAGGATTCTTTCCCTCGCCTACCGAACATTAAATCCTGACCCTTTTGACGCGGTTTTTTCGCTTGCTGCGGGCTCCCAGCGAGTCGGGCGGGCCGGTAAAAATCAAATCCGAGCCACTCAGAGGAACTTTTGGGACCTGGTTAATTGAGCTCTAACGCCAGAGCGAAATGATTGCTCGCGCTCGCGAAAAAAAGGGACGACAATGCTGCATCCCACGCTTTCGGCCCAGGTTTTCCCTTGCTTGCGGGCTCTAGCGAGCGGGAGCGAAAAACGGGCATTTGCTCGTCTTTCAAGGTCAGCAATTGACTTTGGCCAAAGTCCAGCGTGGGCCAAAAACAAATCTGCCGACGATTGTGCGCTCAATAGGCTATGTATTCGTGCTATTCGCCACCCACTAGAGAATTAGAGCGGATCGCCTCAAGAATTAAAGATTCCGCCAGGAATATTGACTGCCGAGAAATGCCTTCTGCAACTCTTTGAAATCGGCTTCGCGACAAGTCAACTGAAACTGGATCTGCTCTTTGCCGCGGTTCAGAAATAGTATCGAGCGGCTGTAGGTCGCCCCATAGAAATCATAGGCAAGCGTGATAAGAAATGTTTCCTTGCGATTCATCAGCAGCGGATTCTTTTCCTGCGACACGACGGTGACATTTTCGCTGCCTTTGGGCACGGATGCGACCGCTTCGGTCACAAGCTTTTTCAAACTCTCGTCGTCGAAACTGCCAGGCTTCGGCAGCGGAATCCTTGTGATCGTGGCTTCGGCCTGCGGTTTGTTCGGCGGGCGCAGCGTCAATTGAGTGGCGCTGCCGGAATACTCCCATCCGCGCGGAGCCTGGTAAGTTACCTGTTTCGCGCCATCGGAAAATGCGAGTTGCTTCAACTTGACGCCATCGAGCTCGTATTGAACGACGCTGGGTGTAAGCTGCAACTCGGCCCGCGCCGAGGCAATTAATAATGCCGCGATTACTGGGTGAATTAAAGAACGTACCATCTGCCTTTAATGTAGGTGTAAATCATGATCGAGCCAGGCGGCAGCTTCGTTTGGAAATTGGTATCGAAGTACCATTGCCGCTTCGGTGGACTATAAACATTCGCCTTTCCCCATTCGCCGATCGATTGCTTACTCTGATAAAGCTCCACCATCGACCCGTAGTAAGTTAGGGTGGCGCTCGACCAATCTTCCAGAAAACGCACGAAGTTCTCGGCGCCGCCGCTGTAAGAACCGTCGCCCCCGACCGGAGCGGTCGGAACAATGCCGGCAATAAACGCCGCGTTAACAGTTGTGTTGGTGGCCGCTGGCATCGTGCCAGACTGTGAATCGCTCCAACTATTTGAAAGGATGTTCATCGCATCGGCAAGAATCGAAGCCGGGGCGCGCGTATAACCCGAAACTTGTGGCGTTGTCGCATCACTCGGATTACCAGAATCCGACGGTGGAGTTTCGCCTGTGTTGAAGTCTCCCTGGACATAAACCGGATTGTTGCTTGCAATAGTCAGTCCCGCTGTGGGAATTTTGCTCCCGTTTTTGATCCGAATTGCCCGTCTCGTACTGGAGCTGTTGCTGTTGTCGTACATGTAAATGATGGGGCTGGCCGGGACGCCGGCTTTGTAGGTAGGATTTCCGGGCGCTGTATTTTCGATCTGGCTAACATCGAGTGTCGCAATGCGAATGGTAGCACCCTCACGGTTATCCTGAATCGTTTGGTTCGTCGAAATGGCGCTGCTCAGCGTCTGGTAAAGCGGGCTTGTGCTGAGCAAAGGCGTGATCGTCCCGTCCGGATTGGGCGTTCCGATAGTGACGAGGTCGTGTCCTTTCACGCCATCGAATCCCTTGGTGCTAGAGCTAGGATTATCTGAGACTTGGATAACGACGTTGGCCTGGTCCCAATAGCGCTCGCCAGCCAGCGGGTCCGGAAAACCAGCGACCGGCGGCTGAATCAGCTCATTCCAACTGTCGTTATTTGGATTGCTATCAGTCGTGTTAAAGATCGAGGTGGAATCCAAGCCGAAGGGCTGCAAAGCTTGAGCGCGCGCGGGCGGTAAATTGCTCGGGTAGTTAGGAGATTGTGGAGTTTCTCCCGGATGCTGCCCATCTCCAGGCATAAAGTTGATGAACCAATCTGAGCCATAGTCCACTTTGCTTGCGAAGGTAAGCGAACTATGGGCGGTGTAGAGATTGGAATTCGTGTGCACCCAGCCGGTAAGGGTGAATTGAGGCCCCGGATGGATTTCCAGCGGGTCGACATAGAAAATGGCAAAGTTCCAGGGTGATATCTGTTGTCTTTGAAATACGCGCCGGACTTTTGCCACTACATTCCCCGTTGCTGTCGGCAGCGTGATGTCGGCCGAGGCGACATAGTTGTAAACTGCTGTGGTTGTGGTGCCGGCTGCGCCAAGCATGGGAATTGGCGTCGCTGCAGGATCTGCTATAGGATTCCATTCGGCATCTACCGCCACCACTTTGAAATTGGAAATAGCAGGAGGATTGGCAAGGCTGGCTCCGTAATAGTCCGCTGCCTCGGCGCCGAAGTTCGGGATATTGGGAAACAGCGAGGATGTCGGGAGCGGGATGGAGGTAAATGAGTTAGTCGGCAACGGCAGGTTGACGTTTCCCGGCTGGCCGCAGATCGATCTCCAATTGCCAAATAGAATGTCCAGGCAACTGTCCCCGGTCACGATTGCGCTCTCAAGCGTATTGCTGCGCTGCACGTTCCGGCTGATGTTCATGGTGTATTCAGCCGCTATGCCGGCAATGACCATCAGTGTCGCCGTAATCGACATGGCCACAATGAGGGTACTGCCGGACTGTTTACGAAGGAGGTTTGTTTTCACTGGTAGGTAGTGAGTTGTGCTTTAATGGGAACTTGCCCATTGAGTAGAATGTTTGCTGATTTGAAACCGCGGTTGTTGTACTGAAGGTCGGCTGTGGAAAGATCGATCGCGGCCACGAATCGGTAGTAAAGGGCGCCCGCGGGAGTGGTTGGTGCACTGAATGGTGTGGCGTTGGTAACGTCGTTGGCCGCTGTGCGGGTGGTGCCCCTCCAATTCCAATTAAGCGTGTTACTCGCGACGGTGTACGAACAGCGGTCGGTGATGAAGCAAACAATATCTCCAAGCGCGCTGCCAGTTCCGCTAATCGCTATTGGCAGAGCGTGAATGGCCCAGCCGCCACCGGGAAGCTGATAACTGCTCGGGGTGCCAGGCGCCACAAGGAAATTATCCATCGTCACGCTAAGGTTACCGGTGTTTCCGCTTACTGCAGTAACGTCACCCTCAATTTGATGAGTGGGGATGATGAGTCGCTCTCCAACGGTCGGTGCTGCCGATGAAGCTCCCGTGACCTTTATTTGAATCGTGTTGTCGCTCGTCGTGTAATCGCCGTTCGGGCCGCTGCCACCCGAGAGGATTTTGTGCGGTCCGGACCGCCACTGTTGGAATGCAATTCCCTCAGCGGAAGCGGGCACCGGTGATGGATATGGCGTGCCGCTGGCATTCGCCAGCGCTGGCAACGACACGGACGAGTGCAAGTCTCGGACCATTTTCAGCATGGCGACCCGCGCCTGCTGATGCGAAGTGTTCACGGCCGTGTTTTTCGCGTCCAGAACCATGCCGCTATTCAGCAGCGAGTAAATAAGGAGGCCGAGCACGCCGATGAGAACGGTCGTAAACATCAGCTCGATCAGCGTGAAGCCGCGAGTGGTCAGGGAAAGTTTCATATGTCAGAAGTGCGAATGGCGCTCATCGAAAATGTATAGTTTGGCTGGTGTATCCCGTCATGATTAAGGTAGTTATACGTGATCGTCACGACGGCCATATACGTGTTCGGGGCAGTCGTCGCGGACACGTCGGTCACCGCGATCGTCACCGTGCCTTTAACAACGACCGTCATCCCGGTACTTGGGTCTTTATATTGATAGACCGGCCACTGGTTGGACACCACCCCGGTGGTAGGGTCTTTATAACCAATTGTATGCGTTCCTACGGTCATATCGTAAGTCGGAGGATTATTGATGAGATCCTTGGGAATCTGGGGCGTGCCATCCGGATTTGTTTTCTGCGGATTGAACGGGCTCATCGATTCGAACGAATCGATCTGGTTCATTACGACCGTGTAAGCGCCAGTCGCGTTGCGGCTAATGGCCGCGATCGAATTGAACTTGGTCAGCGCTCCGATGGTCGAGGCAGCACCGATTCCTAGCACCGCAATGCCGACCATTGCTTCAAGCATTGTGAAAGCTGCCCGGTTCTTCGCGACAATTAAAGAAAGATTGGTTCTAAGCATACACGTCAACGGTTAATGTCTAGCTATTTTCAATGATTACCACAATTACCAGAAATTCGTCAACCAAAAAATGCCGATCGATTTGAGTCGTTTCGGACGGCGGACACCCTGTCTGCGGAGTCCTGAAAACGGCGCAATTGGGCGAGCGGACCAAGCTGCCTCTTGGCCGGCTCAGTCATCAGCGGGTTCTTTCTTGCGTCTTTGATCGACAGCCCGTCGGGCAGCGCGGCGCAGAGCCGGAAGTACCTACAGGCCGAGAGGCTGCGCCATGGCGGATCTCGGCATTGCCGTTGGTAGGCGGCGCAACTTGTCGATTACCTGCGGCACAAGCCCGAGCGCGTGCTCGATATCAGGATCCGAGTTGAAGCGACCAAATGAAAAACGCAGACTGCCCCGCGCACGATCCTCATTCAAGTACATCGCGCGAAGCACGTGCGAAGCCTCCGCCGAACCTGTTCTGCAGGCCGAGCCCGCTGAGCAACACACGCCATGTCGATCTAATAGCAGCAGGGCCGCATTCGAATCGATTCCGCGAAAAGAGAAACTCGATGTGTTCGGGAGCCGCGCCATGCGATCGCCGTTGATTGATGCGCCGCTCACCGCTTCCAGAATTCCGTTTTCGAAACGGTCGCGCATGGTGCGCACGCGATTCTGTTCTTCCTCGATCGATTCGGCGGCGCGCTCAGAAGCTTTTCCCAATCCGACGATCGAAGCGACATTTTCTGTTCCAGCACGTCTCCCGTTCTCCTGACCGCCGCCAATGATCGACGGTTGAAAACGAGAATTCCGCTTAACATAGAGTGCGCCGACGCCTTTCGGTCCATGAAATTTGTGCGCGGAGAGCGAGAGGAAATTGATCGTGGATTCGCCGAGCCGGATCGGAATTTTTCCGGCCGCCTGCACCGCATCGCTGTGGAAGAATACCCCTTTCTCGCGACAATGTCCCGCGATTTTCTCGACCGGAAACAAAACCCCGGTCTCATTATTGGCCCACATCACCGAGACGATTGCCGTGTCTGGCCGGATCGCTTGTTCGAGCTCGCCAAGATCGACATGGCCGTCTCGATCGACGCCAAGAAATGTCACTGCGCATCCGCGTTTGGTCAGCGCTTGGCAATGCCGTAGGACAGCGCTGTGCTCTACCGCAGTCGTGACGATGTGTTTACGGGAAGGATCGATCTGGAGCGCGGAATTGATGGCCGCGTTATTTGATTCAGTTCCGCAACTCGTGAAAACGATCTCACTCGCCTGGCACCCAAGCAGAAGTGCAACCCGTTCGCGCGCCCGATCGATTGCCTTCCGCACTTGCCCGGCAAATTGGTAACCGCTCGACGGATTGCCGTAAAACTCCGTCAGGAAAGGCAGCATCTCCTCCACCACCGCGGGATCGAGCTGCGTGGTGGCATTGTTATCCAGGTAAATGACCTTGCCCGCTATCACAATTCCACTGTAGTGGCAGCCGTGTCGGCTGCAATCTCCGGCTTCCGGCTTCTGTAGAGGCAGCCGTGCCGGCTGCGATGGATTGGTATTTGCAGGCGACACGCCTGCCACCACAGCTACGCCCGATCGATTAAAATGACCTCGCCTTGATATAGCCAAGCTTCCGCATTCTCGACCAGTCCGGCTCCAACAGGATTATCCCGGACGTAGTTCCATTTTTCTGAATAACTTTCATCGCTGCGCATGATGTGGTCAAAGAATCCCGGTTGCCAGAGTTGCTGCGTTCCCAACGCTGCTGATATTGCACGCTTTAATCCGCCGACCCATGGCGAGAGCTGGAAGCGCTCATCGCCACGCACGAAAAGATGAATGTGATCAGGCATGATCACGTATCGGCCAACGGCGACGTTAAACTTCGCAATTGCGCGGCGCGCATAATCTTCCAGCACGCTCTTGGCGCGATCTAACGAACGAATTCTTTTGCGATTGCGGGTGCAGAACGTGACAAAGAAGAGAGGCGCGTCGAAATAGATCAGATCAAGGCGATGCGGCCGGTCCTTGATCATGGCTTTTACTGTAGAGGCAGCCGTGTCGGCTGCTATGTTTCCGTCACTCTTCCACGCGCGGCTGGCTCCCGGCATGCTTCGGCTCGCGGTGCGTATAGCGGAAATAGAGATTGCGCAGATAAATGGGCAGCGGCAACAGATTTTGCAGCACGCCGACCGAATCCCGTTTGTAAATGAAATAGCTCAGCACCAAAAGGCTGCCGAGCGCGCTGCATTCCCAAAAGCCAAACGGGATTACACTTTTCTTCGCTCGCTCGGAGGCGATCCATTGAATGAGAAAGCGCGCACCGAAAATTCCCGCGCCGAGCCAACCGACGATTTTCCAGGGATAAATCGTCAGCCCGGAAAAGTGCGTGGCGCTGATAAAATCAAAGCTGTTCATAACGGCGGAAACGTTGAGACAGATCAAGCGAGCTGAACAGCTTTTTGTTCTATGGCACAAGTTTCTACCTTGCGAACCGGCGGGTTCGGGCACGCTGGAAGCTTGCCCGACTTCCGTCTAAATTGCGGACATGACTTCGATCTGGGACCGGGCCAATCCGCAATTGCGCGATCTCGCTGTTTATGAACCCGGAAAACCAATCCAGGAAACGGCGCGCGAGCTCCAGGTCGATCCAGGCGCAATCATCAAGCTCGCCTCGAACGAAAACCCGCTTGGTCCGTCGCCGAAAGCAATTCAAGCGATGCGCGCCGCATTGGAAAACGCCCAGCTTTATCCAGACGGCGGCGGTTTTTATTTGCGCAGCGCACTCGGCGCCAGGCTCGGTTTCGCGCGCGAGAACATCATTCTCGGGAACGGCTCGAACGAAGTGATCGAGTTTCTCGGTCACGCGTTTCTTAATCCCGGCGATGAGGTGATCGTCTCCGAGCACGCCTTCATCGCCTACAAATTGATCGCGACCCTCTTCGGCGCGCGCACGATTGAAACGCCCAGCGCGGATTATGAGCACGATCTTGAGGCGATGCTCAAGGCGATCACGCCGAAAACGAGAATAATTTTCATCGCCAATCCAAACAATCCGACCGGCACGTTGATCTCGCAGATAAAGCTCGACAAGTTCATCTCGCGCCTGCCGGAAAATATCGTCACCGTGTTCGACGAAGCTTATTTCGAGTTCCTCGATCATCCGCCCGACACACTTCAGTACATTCGCGGCGGTCGGGACATCGTCGTCCTGCGCACCTTTTCGAAAATTTACGGACTCGCCAGTTTGCGCGTCGGCTACGGCGTTGCCCGGCGCGAATTGATCGAGGTACTCCAAAAAGCGCGGCAGCCATTCAACGCCAATGGAATCGCGCAAGCCGGCGCGCTCGCCGCGCTCGAAGATGAACCGCACCAGGCCAAAACAAAAGGGGTTGTCGATGCTGGCCGCGCCTATTTCCAGGAGCAATTTCGTGAAATGAAACTCAAGTTCGTGCCGGGCGCGGCAAATTTCGTCATGGTGAATGTCGGCGACGGAGGAGCTGTCTTTAAGAAACTGCTCGCGCAAAAAATTATCGTGCGCCCGCTAAAGGGCTACAACTTGCCGGAATGGGTCCGTATCACCGTCGGAACAATGGAGCAAAATGAAAAATGCATCGCAGCACTGAAGAAAGTTCTATTGTAAGATCGACCTGCGCCGAAGATCGACAATTGATGGCGGGCGATACGATCGCTGCGATCTCGACGCCCGCAGGCGAAGGGGCCATTGCGCTGGTTCGGATCTCCGGGGCTGATTCGATCGCCGTTGCAGACAAAATTTCTCGCGCAAAAGCGAAGCCGTCGGAATTTGCGTCGCATGTCCAGCATTTCGGCGACGTTGTCGATGAAACGGAGCGGTTGATCGATCAAGTGATGATGTCGATTCATCGCGCGCCGGCCAGTTACACTGGGGAAGACTTGGTCGAAATCAGTTGCCACGGCGGAATGTTGGTAAGCACGCGCGTACTTGAAGCCTGTCTGCGCGCGGGCGCCCGCGCCGCGCGTCCGGGCGAGTTTACCGAACGAGCATTTCTCAACGGCAAAATGGATCTCACTCAAGCCGAAGCCGTTATCGATTTGATTCGCGCCAAAACCGATCTCGCGCTGCGCTCCGCGACTGAACAACTCGAAGGCAGACTCGGCGAAAAAATCAGAAAACTCCGCGACGAATTGATTTCCCTAATCGCGAACATTGAAGCGTCGATCGATTTTCCGGAAGAAGGAATCGCCCCTGATGAAGATGAAAGATTAAGCGCGCGACTCGATTCAATTCGCGATGAAATCGCGATCTTGCTGGCGACTGCCGACCAAGGCTGGATTCTGCGCGAAGGCGTCCGCGTCGTGATCTACGGCGCGACCAATGCCGGCAAATCGAGTTTGCTCAATCGGCTGCTCGGTTATGAGCGCGTGATCGTGAGCGAAACTCATGGAACAACTCGCGATACCATTGAAGAGATGATCAATCTTCGCGGCGTGCCGGTCCGCTTGCTCGACACAGCCGGGCTGCGCACCTCGACCAGCAAACTTGAGCGCGAAGGAATCGCGCGCACGGAAAAGTCGCTCGAAACGGCTGACCTCCGCTTGCACATTGTTGATCGCAACGCGCCGAAGCCCTCGCATTTCGGAAAACAAACCGCGAACGGGAATGAAATTGTCCTGCTGAACAAGAGCGATTTGTCCGAGCACAGCGACTGGAGAAATTTCGCCGCGCTGCACATTTCCTGCCAGACGGGAGAAGGTTTGGCGGACCTGGAAAAGGAAATTCTGGCTCGGATTACAACGCAGAACCTGCGGCCGGAAAGCGCGGTGACGATTAACCTGCGCCATCGCGATTGCCTGCGGCGCGCGCTGGAAGCATGCGATCGGGCACATAAGGCGATCAACGACGGACTCGCGCCAGAATACTCTTCTGTCGACCTGAATGAGGCGTTGCGTGCAGTGGGTGAAGTGATTGGCGCGGTTGGCGTCGAACAGATTCTCGATTCTGTCTTTGGCCAGTTTTGCATCGGCAAATGAACGCGCGACGGGAAAACAGGCGTCCCGGCTGTCATGGCAGACGGGCCTCTGGCCTGTCGGCTGCCCAGGATTTTTCATCGACAGGCTGGAAG
>DATMPQ010000064.1:0-8435 GCA_035567015.1 Chthoniobacterales bacterium
TGTAGTGGCAGCCGTGCCGGCTGCAATTTATTTCAAAAGCGGGCGACACCCGTTCGACTGCACTGCCAATCGATCCTAAGACTTTTGGCGGTCCTGACGAATCGCCGCAATCAGAATGCTCCCCCGGTCGAGCGGATCAACTCCACGACAGCATTTGCTCCATTGAATAACGGCAACGCGGTCGTTATTATGAGTAGGAAAAACGCCGCGGCCTCGGTGGCGAAGTGCTGATGCGCTTCGCGCGCGAAGTAATCCCGGGCAATAGCACGGAAGGACGTTTGGCAGGCACCTGGGCATCGACTACCAGCACCAGCATCGGCGCTTGCCGGGTAGTAATTGGAGTCCGTCTTAGGGAACGCACGCATTTTGCGCGAGACGACGAAAACGGAAGCAGATCGATGATTAATTGGGAATATCGGTTTCATGCAAAATGCTCTGACCTCTATGAAAGTGTTCGCTCGGCTTCATGCTCCGTTGTGCCGTGCTCAACGTCTCCGTCGGCACCGCCTGCCGTATATTCCGCGACCCTAGCCTCCGCTTTCCGCTAGGAAGCGGCGCCGGTCCGATCTTGATCGCCGGCTGCGCCGGTAGATGCAGCGCCAGCTTCTCAAAAAACGCCTGCCGGTTCGGGTATGCTATCTGACCAATCGTTGTGTGCATTTTAGTTCTCGGCTTGTTGAGATGCATTCATTCATCATTGTCTTGGGTGGAGAGCTCTAAATTCAGTCACAGGCACTTGCCGACGCTCGTTGTAGTTCCCGTTCCTCCGCACCGATGCGTTCTCGCTTTATTTACGATTTCTCGACAATGATTGTGCCAGTCATCTTCGGGTGAACGGAGCAGAAGTAGGTATACGTACCAGCAGCGCCGACTGTGATGGTGAATTCCTGGTCCGTGTCGAGTGGGCCCGATTTCTTAAACTGCTTTTCCACGCTCACGACGGTGTGCGGTTCTTCGTCCCGATTAATCCATGTTATTTTTTCCCCCGCCTTCACCGTCAGAGTTTGAGGAGTGAAGTGGAAAACCTTAATAACTATCTGGTTTGTTTTGGCGTCGTCTGTCGAAGCTCCTTTCTCGGCCTGCCCGAGGGCAAAGTCGGTCAAAAATGACAAGCTGATGGCAAGGATGATTAGCGCGATTTGGTTTCTGATGAGTGTATACATAGATGTTGATCTTTTAGCTGAGGTTTGAATCGACGACGGCGAGAGCGGTCTTCCCTTGCACGTACCGAACGCTCGTTAGGCCGAGCATGCTGCGCAGCTTTTCGGCCGGCACTGTCATTGGTCCGGGCGATGGCGCGGTTCCAGGCGCGGGCTGCGGGAATGCGGTGGACATCGCAGTGTGGAAAGTCACGTTACCTTCCACTTTCTGGAGCACTTGGTGGATGTGACCGTTTAACACCGTCACTGAGCCGAAGCGCTTCAAATATCCCAAAGCGCGTTCGCTATCGCTCGTTCCCCAGCCCCATTCCGGATAAACCGCCCAGAGGGGG
This sequence comes from Chthoniobacterales bacterium, assembly GCA_035567015.1. Taxonomy (GTDB): domain Bacteria; phylum Verrucomicrobiota; class Verrucomicrobiia; order Chthoniobacterales; family UBA10450; genus AV133. The sequence continues at coordinate 1,493 of DATMPQ010000064.1, forward strand.
ATGTGCGCGAAGACGACAATCGGCGTGCTCATTCCGAGACCTTTCACGTCGGCCTCGAGCCATTCGAGCTGCTCGTCTCCAAGCTGCCCCAAACCACCGGCTTGAAGATTTAAGACGTTGACCAGTCCAATGAAATGGACGCCGTTTTTGTTGAAGCTGTACCAGCCCGAGCCTTTGCCTTCGACGCTCTTCAAATAGCGTTCACGGTAGAGTTTTCCACTACCGTCGAGCACATCATGCTCTCCCGGAACGTAAAAAACGTCCTTTGTCCGGCAGCTCTTCAACACTTCATCAAAGGTGTCGAACTCCTCCGGCTTCGACAGCTGGGTAATGTCCCCCGTGTGAATAAGGAAGGACGGCGGTGTCGGCATGGCGTTGATGCGATCGAGGGCAATCTTGAAGGTCTCGGTCACATCTTTGTTTGCCTCTTTACTGAACCCGATATGACTGTCGCTGATCTGCAGAAAGCTGAGGTCGGTAGCCGGTAACGGCTCTCCGGCCTTCGCGACCTGAGCCAGGGTTTTCGATACGAGTACGCCGCCACTGATCGTCCACAGCAGGCCAGTGCCGGCCCAAGCCATGCATTGAAGGAAGCCGCGGCGATCAACCCCGTCGTGTTCGTGGTCATGAGAAATGTAATCGGACATAATATTTGATTCTGTTTAGGTTGGTTCGATTGGCAGGTTGCCTTTCACCTTTCCTTACCGATTCGGTGCGCTTTTATTCCCGAAATTACTGGCGATTGATCAGTATATTTCGGCCCTTCTTCTGAGTTCCCAGTCGTCGTTTGAGCGTCTCCGTACGCAATAACGCCGCGCTGGAGTTTTCAATCGCAGCGCGGCGTTTGAAGAAGCGAACTCTTACTTAGTTAGTCGATTTCTCTATCCGCGGCATCCGCGGCGCGCGCCAGCGAATCAATTAGCTGCAGAAAGTGAGTGGATTGTCCCCTGAAAAGCCCATCGGCAATGAAACTGTTAATAGCGCCCACCGCGTCCAGCTGTCCTGGACCCGTTGGTCGAATGATTGCACACGCCGGTAGGTGTGGGCTGATGAATTCGCACGGCTCGGGCATGATCAAGTTGGCCTGCAACGTCTCGGGCTGACCTGTGGTGAGATCAGTAAAGGTCACCGTTGAATGGTTGATCGGGTCGAAGTAGGTCAACGGAGTCGCGTTGCCTGCCTTGTCCTGCCAGGTCTGGAAATGCATGATCTCCGATCCACCGATACTGATGAGGATTCGTAGAACTTCCAGGCTGGTTACCTTCTGAGCCAGCGTGGCGTAGAGACTGGTCCCGCCTTGCTCAATATAGCCAAAGTGAAATCCCGCCGTGAAAGCAATCGCTTTGATGTGGTTGTCGGGATTGTTCGGGTCGCCCAGTTCGGCATCGTTTCGAGGAATTGCCGTATGCAGTCCGCTATTCAAACTTGGAACTGCGTCCGGAAAAGTCGCACCGAAATCGGGGTTGGTGGTGCTGCGGTAGCGAGTCCACCAGCTAGTATCCACCGTGAGCTGCTTAAGGTTCGTAAGCCGCCCAGTTTGCGGGACGAACGAGACTTGGCTGGGCTGCAACCTGGCGAACTGCCTCAGGTCAACCTGCTGCTCGCCTTTGGATCTTAAATAGGCATTTAGGAAAGCCGCGTGACTCATCTCATCATCAGTGTTGTCGGAGATATACTGGAGCTGATCCCCATCAAGAATTTGAAGGGCAGCGGTGTAGCCTGAGGTTGGCGCATTAATGCCTCCAAGTTCGTTATATTGCTGCCAAAGATCGGCTTCGATCAGTTCGGCCGCCGCGAGGAGCTGGAGGATTGCAACATCGCCTCGTGTGAGACGATCGTTCTCCCTTTGGTTTTCATTACCCGCTAATGCCTTGCCGGCACTGCCGAGCAAAGCAGCTCCGGGGGCCAGCAGAGCGGCTCCGACGCCGAGATTACGTAGAAAGGATCGCCTGGCGAGGCGTCGAGGCTGCGGGAATTCCCGGCTAAGGTTCGATGATTCAGCGCTGTCGCGCTCATTAGCAGCTATAAGTTTGATTTCAGATTTCATAGAATGGGTTCGTATTTGGTTTGGTTTTAGTTAAGTTGCTTGGCAAAACTTGCCTTACGCTTTCCCTTACCTATTCGGCGCGATTTTATTCCCGAATCTTGGCGGTTACCTATACGCACTCTTGGTGCCGACGCCGCCCTACCAGTAAGATCTATGTATCGCCATTGACTGGCGCCAGAGTGATGTTGGCCCTGCTCCATTGGCCTGCTGCGAGGCGACTTCCAGTTGCACCATTGGTATTACTTTCGCTTCGTTGACCTCATCATTCCGTTGACGCAGCCAAATCACCGCGTCGGCTCCTTCACGATGAAGTGTTTCCCGCCGATTACGACGACCTTCTTTTCTCTAAGATCGAGGGTCATAAGTCAGACCTGTGTTTCTGGAGGCAATCCCTTGTTCTGATAGAGAAACTTCTTAACTAGATCGTATCCGGCTTCGCCGCGCCGGATCTTGATCAACAGGCGGGCTAAGTCATCTCGCCTGCGCTGAACATCCAAATCGTACTCCTGGGGTGGCACCTTCTTGTGAGCGATCCGCGCGACCTCAACGTCGAGCGCTTCCTGCCCCCCAGATCCAGCTGAATGCAGTTGGTCCAATTCCTTTAATGCGAGGGCAGCCGCTTTGCGGATTTTCCGGACGCGATCGTCGTACTCTGCGTCAAACTCATTCCTCGCTACGGAGTTCATGCAAATTTTCGTAAGATTGAGACGTCAGGCGCGACGACTCCCGCGAAGCTAACCGTCTGTCCGTCCCCTTCGCCGAGGTCGAGGTCGAGCACCGTGAGCTGGCCTGCCTTAATCGCAACCCGAATGCCGACGTCTCCGTGTCTGTTAGATCGGGCTATCACCAGATAAGATCCAGGGGGCAATGCCACTAACTCGGGGCTTTCGTCACTGCGCGAAATGTGATTTTCCACGCTTTTAAAGAGCTCTCCATCAATTGTGTAGATTGCGTAGGAGCTGTGCGAGTAATGGGCGAGACCACCATCATTGAACTCATCGGTCGCCGAATAGATCTCTAGATAGCCCTGCGCTGATTCGATACGATGGTCCAATGTCCCCGGCCGTACCGCGCCGATCGATAACGGATCGCTAGCTCCTTTCACGACGGTTGAACCGCCAAAGGACAAGGCCAACGGAACAATCAAGAGCGCGGTTTTCAAAAAAGACGGGCAATGTCGCGATTTCATATAGTCGGTGGGGTTGATGTTTACTTGACAATGATTTTCCCTGTCAGATTGCGCGTGGGAGGGGCGGCGATTTTCTCTCGCAAAAAAGATCGAATCCGGCGCCGTAATTCTGCCGACGCCTGGTATATGCAACACACACTGATGGGCTGCACGCAATTGCTCTAATCCTTTTAATGCGAGGGCAGCTGGTTCCCTGATCTTCAGAACGCGGCCATTGCTATCATTCGCGCCAATCTCGTTCTTCTTTTCGGAGTTCATAAATCGCAATCCGTCAGTTGTGTGCCAAGCTCCTTTGCGTTTTCGTCTCCCAGAGATCCAGGTCGAGGATCGTTTGTTGATCTTCCTTGATAACAACGAGCATCCCGGCGTATCCGCCTGGCTGCGACCGAGCTACAACGGCGTAAGTTCCAACAGGCAACGCCACGACCTCGGGGACTTCATCGTCCGCGGAACGTTGGTTCTTGACGTTTTTAAAGAGCTTTCCGCCCGTCGTATAGATGGCGTAAGAGCTGTGTGGAAAGTACCGCACGTCTCCATCCTTGAATTCATCGGTGGCGGAATAGACCTTGAGATATCCTTGTGGTAACTCGGTTCGATAATCCAAATCCCCTGGTCTTACCGGGCCGGGAGCCAACGGATCCTTACCTCCGGCTTGCGCGACGGTTGGACCGCCAAAGCACAAGGCCAGTTGAACAAACAAAAGCGCGGTTTTCAAATAGGATGAGTGGGATGAGCAATGCGATGATTTCATGTGATGGATATGGTTGGATGCTTACTTGACGATGATTTTCCCTGTCATCCGGGGGTGGATAGAACAGAAATAAGAGTAGGTCCCCGTTGCCATGAAGGTGTGGGAAAAGGTCTGACTAGTCTTCAAGACAGTTGACTTTTGGAATTGATTGCCAGCACTCGACACAACGTGTGGCACGTTGTCGTGGTTGATCCAGGTCAGTGTTGCGCCGACCGATAGTGTTAGGGTGTTTGGAGAGAAACTGAAATTGCCGATGGTAACTTCAGTCTTTGTCGCTCTGACAGGAGCTGAGTCTCTTGTTTGAGAGTCCTTGCCGTGGGTACTACTCAAAAGTGCTAGAACAACGAACATCGCAAGCGCCAGCGTGCCTGTATTCAAGTGTTTCAGAATCGGCGAGAGTACGGATACGCGCCTGGCGGTGTGTTTCTGATGGTGAACGCGAGACACGAACATTAGATGAGCCCTGCCAAGATTTGGTTTTAGTGATGGTCTAATTGGTAAAATGGTCTTCAGTTATTCATACCATTCGACTGAACTAATATTCCCATCGTGTGAGAAGGTGCTTCGGAAAGCAGCGCTGCTAAAAGATCTTCGGATATAGCAACGCAAGATATCTGCACTGGCGCTTACCCGAGAAAGGATCCATCGCCCGGGATCCAAGTCACTCTTGAGAAAAACGGCGACTTATCCTGCTACGAAGTTGATGACCGCCGCTACTGGCCCAACAGAATGTTTCCCACCGGTTGCAACGGCGTCATTTCCTTTAAGGTTAGGGGCCACAAGTCAGGCCTCCGCTCTTGGAATCAATCCGTCGTCACGATGGAAAAAACTCTTAATCAGATCGTATCGTCTCCCAGTACTCTGGACCTTGATTAAGAATCGCGAGATGCCGTCATCCATTCGGCAAACAACGAGATCACATCCGTATGGCTGCAACTTCTCTCGCGCGATACGTGCGACTTCTGCGTCGAGTGCTTCTTGTGCCACCGGTCCCGCCGAACGGAAAAGGCTTAATTCTTTTATCGCGGCGGCGGCGGCTTCACGGATCTTCCGGACGCGATCGCCGTACCTTGCCTCAAACTCATTGCTCAATCCCGAAGCCATGCGTTCTTTTTTGATGTTAAGAGATGGTGGCATCTCCCTCTTTGGACATAAAAACAGCAGAGGACGCCATACCTCAGGTCGCTCCGGTCTCAACACCGCTGACGATCCCGCCCAAATGTCCGGCGAGCGCGATCAATAACACAGTGGCAAGCGCGAGTGCGAGATAGATGATGCCCGGCGTTCGTTCTGGAAAATTCCGCCGGCGAACACGCCACCCGCAAAGAAGCCAAATCATTGCGCTTGCTGACAGTGCGAAGACCATATGCAGGAGCAAGTTTCCTTTAAGTTTTGCCCCTTCCAGTTGCCACTGCCATGCCGTCAATCCGGTGGCAATGGCAACTGGTGCCGTCAGCGCGGCCGCCACAAGATTATAGTATGCAGCCTTTACCATCGTTGGATTCTTTCTCCAGATCCCGAACAGATCAAACGCCACACTGATGATGAACAAGGCGATCGGAAAATGAATGATTACAGGGTGCTGCGCGTGTTTTGCAAGCAGGGCTGCTTTGAGGTCAAACGGATGCATATGGTCTTCGGTGAAGCCCCGTCTAATGATGCCCGTTAAGGTCGCCAACGGTCAGTTGTGCTCTTAAATGGGCTGCGCCTTTTTTTTCCAAAGGTCCAAGTCCAGGATTGTCTGTTGACCCTCCTTAATAACAACCAGGATGCCAACATATCCGTCTCTCTTTGATCGAGCTACGACCGTGTAAGTTCCAACAGGCAACGTCACTACCTCGGGAATTATATCGTCCGCAGAATGTTGGCTTTCGACGGTTTTAAACAGCTTTCCGTCGATCGTGTAGATGACGAAAGAGCTGCGCGGAAAGTACCACGCGTCGCCATCGTTGGGTTCACCAGTGACCGAATAGACCTTTAGATGACCTTGAGGCAACTCGGTGCGATACTCCAAACTCCCTGGTCGAACAGGCCCGGGAGATAGCACATTCCTATCTCTCGCTTGCCCGTACGTTGAACTGCCCAAGTAGAAGGTCAGCGATACGATCAATAAAGTGATTTTCAAAAAGAGCGAACAGCATGTTGATTTCATAGAGTTGGGTTGTAGTTGATGGTTACTTGACGATGATCTTGCCTGTCATCCGAGGGTGGATAGAACAGAAGTAAGAATAAGTTCCTGTGGTGGCGAAGGTGTTGGAGAAACGCTGCCCGGTTTTCAATACCGGCGACTTTTTGAACTGATCGTCAGCGCTCGTCACGACGTGCGGCACGCTGTCGTGGTTGGTCCAGGTTACCGTTGCGCCGACTGGTGCCGTGAATGTCTTGGGTGAAAAACTGAAGTTATCGATGACGACGTCAATCTTCGCGCCTTTGGTCGACACCAGATCTCTGACTTCGGACTCCTTGCCGCGAATACTGCTCAGAAGCGCGAAAGCAACAAACAAAACGAACGCCAGGGTGACTGTATTCAAGTGTCTCAGAAACGGCGACAACACGGTCACACGTCTGGCGATGCGCCTTTGATAGTGACTAGAAGAAACTGACATAACGGAAGTTTTTCTATGTTTTGGTTTCATTAACTAGCTTTCAGTTATCCATACCGTTTTGTTGCGATGCATATTCCCGTCATCGCAGGAATGTGTTGTTCCAGAAGGCGGAGCGTTACCGAAACGACGTCAGATGTAGGTGTTGAAAGAAGCATTAGCCGCCCGTCACTAAAGAAGGGGACTGAACGCTGTTACCGAAAGATGGAGCGAAACGCTCTCAACCAACCAAAGCCTGTCCCCGTGACAAAGCCTCTGGCCGTCGTCAATGATGCGACGTTTGTGCTTCGAACTGCTGCTTAAAAGCCTGCAAATCGTTATCGCTTACGTCGGAAACAGCCCAGTAGTTGAAG
>DATMPQ010000065.1:0-21388 GCA_035567015.1 Chthoniobacterales bacterium
ACGCGCCTTCGTCCGCAAAACAATCGAGAACACGGCGACCGGCCGCGTGTTCGGCGACAATTTGGTAATTCGCTTTTTGATCGAGATAAAATCCGGTCTTCTGCCCGCGCAGAAGATCGATCACAAACCGCACGCCTGCGATTTGGAAGTCCGTCTCCACGGAAGCATCGCCTCGTAAAATGCCGCTCTTGAGTTCGAGCCCTTCGGCGCGACGGACCGGTGCATCGTTCCGCTCGACGATGGACTCTAGCGCAGGCGTTCCACCTGCCTTTACCTTTCCTTCGGCAAGCGAAGCGCTTGCCCCACAAAAAAGATCGACAATCGCATTCGCGATCAAATCCTTCCGCATGTCCATCGCCAGCGTGAGCGTTTGTAGAACGAAATGATCGCCGTAGCGATCGATGATCACGCCGGGCAGCCCGTCGCTCTCGCTCCAGACGACGCGAGATAATTTGGAATCAATATGTCGCCGCGCGCGGTATTCGGCGGCTTGCGCGATGCGGCGCTTGAAGAAATCGAGATTGAGATCCTGCCGCTGTCGCGAGAAACGCCGGGCGATAATTTGCGATTTGGAATTGTAAATCGCACTGCCAATCAAACGATCGCGCCCGTCCTTCAGCGAAATCACGTCGCCATCCGCCGGTTTTCCGAAAACCTTGAGGACTTCGCTTGAGAAAACCCAGTCGTGCCCATGCAAAATCCGCGCGCGGGGTTTGACGACGATTCCAGCCATAAAGTCGGAGCAAACGTCCAACGTCCAACGCTCAACGTCCAACGCATCGTTCTTAATTGGACGTTGAAAGTTGAGCGTTGAGCGTTAAGCGTTTTCAAAATGCGAACTTCGCCGCAATCCACTATCGATCTTCCCGGAATCAAAAAACTGCGCAGCGGAAAGGTGCGCGAAGTTTTTGATCTCGGTGAAACGCTGCTCTTCGTCGCGACCGACCGACTCTCGGCGTTTGATGTGATTTTACCCGACCCCATTCCCCACAAAGGCGCGGTCTTAAATCAACTTTCAGCTTTTTGGTTCAAACGGTTCGATAACTCCGACATACGTCGCGAGCAAAGGATCGACATCGGAGCCGGCAGGAGCCGAGCGACGAAGACGGGAAAGCCCGAGAGGGTTAACGAGCCGGGCGGCGAGTTAATCAATCACTTTGTCACGGCAAACTTCGATGAGTTTCCAAAAAGTTTACAGCCGTTTCGTGGGCAGCTTGCCGGTCGTTCGATGATTGTGCGCAAAGCCAAGCCGCTCGCGGTGGAATGTGTCGTGCGCGGTTATCTGGCCGGCTCGGGCTGGAAAGAATATCAGGAATCGCAGAGCGTTTGCGGAGAAAAATTGCCAGCCGGCTTGAAACTGGCGTCGGCTTTGCCGGAACCGATTTTCACCCCGGCGACCAAGAGCGATACCGGTCACGATTTAAATATCGATTGGAACGAGTGCCAGCGAATCCTCGGAAATGAAATTGCCGCGCGCACGCGCGATTTGAGTCTGCAAATTTACTCCGCAGGTAGTGATTATGCAGCGCAACGCGGAATCATCGTCGCCGACACAAAGTTCGAGTTCGGAACCGTCGATGGGAAACTGCTTTTGATCGACGAATGTCTCACACCCGATTCGTCGCGCTTCTGGCCGAAGGACCAATACGCGGTCGGGCAAAGTCCGCCCAGCTTCGACAAGCAATTCGTGCGCGATTATCTGGAAACCCTTGATTGGAACAAGACGCCACCGGCACCCTCCCTGCCGAAAGATGTGATCGAAAAGACTTCGGCCAAATATCTCGAAGCTTTTCGGCGCCTAACGAGTAAAGAACTCACCTGATCCAGGCGGGGATTTTCGCAGAAAATCCCTGCTACCCGCCATTCATGTCGTACAGGTCGGCGTTTTTTCTGCTGTTGGGAGTGTTTGTCCTGCATTTTTCGCGCATCCTGTTTTACGGCGAAGTTATCCACACGATAATAGCTTGGAAGTCGGCTTGTCCGAAAAACCGAACAGTACACGCATTTCCAATCGGAAGTTCTCCGATGAAAGCAGAGCGTTCATCCCGGAACTGGCCAACAACCTTCGCTCTAACCACAAGGCGTGGCTGAATACGTGGAATCCGCACGTGCAGTTTGGGCGAGCATCGTTCCACGGCGCATTGAGCCGCGCATTTGCGCTCACCGATCTGTTGTCGTGCTTCACGTCCAATCCATTTATTTTATATACATGACCAATTAGCCATGAGCAAAACGATAGCTATCGTTCAGTCGAATTACATCCCCTGGCGCGGCTACTTTGATTTAATCAATTCTGTAGATGAATTTGTCCTCTACGATGACGCGCAGTACACCATCAGAGACTGGCGAAACAGGAATATCATCAAGACCCCGAACGGTCCGTTGTGGTTGACGATACCAGTAGAAGTAAAGGGTAAGTACCTTCAAAAGATAAAAGATACCACGATCAGTGATCCGACGTGGGGCCGGAAACATTGGGCGTCTATCATGCACAGTTACTCCAGGGCGCAACATTTTCCAAGGCACAGGGAGTTATTTGAGGAGCTGTATGCGCTAGCGGACGAGAAATTCCTCTCACAGATTAACTATCGCTTCATCGTCGCAATCTGCCAAATCCTTGGGATAAGCACAACCATATCATGGTCGATGGAATACAATATGATTGGAGATAAAACCGAAAGGCTGGTTCACTTGTGCCAGCACGCAGCTGCGACGAAGTACCTTTCGGGCCCGGCGGCAAAGGCTTACCTCAATGAAGATTTGTTTAGGAACGAAGGTATCGACGTTTCTTACATGGATTACTCCGGCTATCACGAGTACACGCAACTCTACCCGCCCTTCCAATCACAAGTCAGCGTCATTGATCTCATCTTCAACGAAGGCCCCGACGCCACGCGTTATATGAAGAGTTTCTGAAACGGACTTTTACTTGTTGTGCGCGCTCACCGTCGTCAGGTGGAAGGATACTTCTTCACGAAGAGAAGCTTGGCTGGCTCCGGTCCGATCACCGCGTGATCCGGGAATTCGCCTTTGACCACAGAGAGCGTGCCGACAACGTTGTTTCTGCCGAGGCGCGTCCCAGCCAGCAGCGACGCACCGGCCCCGACCCACACCCGCTAACCTCCAACCAGCCGACACAAGAAACGGAAGCAACGCCTGAGCGCTTGGTTCAGGACGCGGCGGACTTTTACGTCCTCAGCATTATAGCGCGGTGGCGTAACTTCTCTTTTTATCAGACGTCAGCCTTTTTCGATGCAACCGCTCACTGGCTCAAATTTGGCTTCCACGTCTCAAAGCCGTGTTCGGCTGCCTCGATTTGCCCGGGATAGAATAGGAATTCGGCCCCGTTCTCGGTTGCGATTTCAAACCGCATCGGCGGACCCGCGTGAGTACGATGAGTGAGTCCTAGCCTGGAATCATCCCCCTCTATCTCGGTCCGTTTCCACGAGATCGTATTTCTTAGAATCTGATACGGCTTCCAGACGTGTCCGAGGTTCGAAATGACCCAATTTGCAACAATTCTGATCGCGCCATAGTAGGTATCGTCGAGCGCTAGAATCCCACCAGGCACGCAAAGGTCCTTCGCATAATGGACGTCGATAAATACGTCGTCCAGTCGGTGGCCTGCATCAACAAAGATCAACCCGAACTTTCTTCCTTCGTCGCGGAACTTCGGCAAAGCACTGTCGGTCGACGCTTCTATAATAGCTGGTGGCTGGCCACACATTCTCTCGTAGCGCTCCTCGGCTTCGATGCGTCTGGGCACATTCGCGGCCTCGTCGTTGACGCAGGTTACGCTACACCCGCCTCTCACCATCGCGACTGCCGAAAAGCCACAACCAAAGCCCAAATCGAGCGCGTATTTGCACGGAACCCTTTCCGCAACTTCAGTGAGCCATTCCATCTGTTCTTTATTGACCGCTCTTAGCTGATCAAACTCCTTCATCTGATTGAATTCGACCATCACTCGGTCCCACTGAATCGGCATGCTCCTCCTTTTGTATTCTCGCTCACAGTGCCCCGTTTCTCGAGGCTGGCAACAAACTCCTGGAAACGGTCGGACAAAAGATTGTGGCGTAGCTCCCAGCAGTAATTAAGGCCGAGCGAGTCGAGATAGTGTGAATAGAGATTACGCCAACCGCGCCAGACCTGTTCCTCCAAAACTCATAAATATAATGAAAATGAATGGTCTCCATTGCTTTCAGGAATTGAAACGCGATGTGAAAAAAGCGCCATCGGCGCGCAATCTTGTTTTCGAACCGGCCTAATGGAACTCACCCTTTCGATGACGCGGGAAATACCCCCTCCGCGTTGCAATCTGCTGCGCCGCGCTTCGCGCATACAGACCAGTTCACAACGGCGCCGCGGAATCGGACATCTTGTGTACCGGTGGCAAAGCCGCGATTCTCGAAACGAACAACGCATTGGTCTTTTCAACCCATTAGGTAAGATTGAGCACGTGCTCAAAATCATCGAACGGCTAACCGGCAAACCACTTCGGGCAAAATGCTGAAGGCGACCTCGGTTTCAAAAAGCGCACATCCGGATCATCAAAGATACCGGTTTCCTTTTATTCGACCGCTCATTCCTCCGGTGACTGAGTGGGCGGAGCACCTGGAACTGGCTTATGGCGCACGATGGTTTTCAAATTTCGGACCTGTCACCAGGAAATTCGAAAGCCAGTTAGGGCATCGATTTTGTGGTTCCAATGAGATCATGATAACAGCCAGCAACTGCACAGCCGGGATCAGCGCAGCGCTTATTGCCTTAAAGGTCCATGGCGCGGTCCTTATTCCGGCTTTCACGTTTCCTGCGACCATGTCCGCCGTCATCATGGCTGGCGCAGAGCCGTGCGTTTTGGATGTTGATCTTGAAACGTGGTGCCTTTCCTTGTCGCGGCTCGAGAAAAGCGTGCGCTCGGGAAAGTACGACGCGGTCGTCCTGGTGGCTCCTTTTGGATTACCACGAGATTTCTCTGAGCACTTTCAGATTTGCCAGAAATACAACGTCCCGGTGGTGATCGATAATGCCGCTGGCTTGGGCGGTAAACTAGTGGCTTTGCCGGACGAAAACTGTTTCGAGGTTTTTTCGCTCCACGCCACCAAACCGTTCGCCATTGGCGAAGGCGGAGTTATTCGGTCGCAATCACACCATGCGGAAGCGCTTCTTTTGGCGTTGAATTTTGGCCTGGAACATGGGGCCCCGGTCGCCGGCTGCTGGGGCATCAATGGCAAGTTGCCGGAGGTCGCGGGTGCAATCGGCCTGGCTGTCCTTGAAAGCTACGATGAGGTCCTTGCCCGCCGTCGCAGCGTTGCGCAAAGCTACATCGAGCTGCTGCGAGATTACGATAGCGTGGCATTGTGCACAGATGTTCACTCAGCTCCATGGCAATCGTTTCCGGTTTTATTTTCTTCGCCCACGGTGGCGCAGCGGTTTCTGAAGCACGCGGCCGAAAAAGGTTTGCAAGCCCGCGCTGGTTACCATCCCACCTTGGAAAATTGGCCTCGCACCCGAAGCTTGGGGGATTCGCCGAATGCCCGTTTCCTGGCTGAGCGGATGATGTTGCTCCCAGTTTACTCTGACGGCACCGAAGACGAGGTTGCCGCGATGAGCCAGATTTTGCGCCACAGTTTGGAAGCCGCTCTCACCGATTAAGCGTTTCATGCCTCCGCAGATTGAATTTCGCATTCCGATAGGGCCAAGCGTGCCCTTTTACAATCAGGTCCATTTTTTCTGCGCGGCCCTACGGCGGCTGGGAGGACAATACCGGGATGCTCTCGTTCGCATAATTGTGGGCGACTATGCCGATCTGGCTGAGGTGCGGCGGGCCAACCCTTGGGCCGGCCAGTATAAAGTGGAATGGCACCGTGTTCCCGACGACGTGACCGCTGCGCACCACTATTACGGCACGTCCGATTACCGCTACGCACTGCCCGACGGGCCGGCTGATCTGGTTGTGCTCATGGATGCTGACACCGCCATCGTGCAGCCGTTCGCCCAGGAGTTTTCCTGGATGCTTTGCGACGAGCCCTGCATCGCCGGCCACATGGCACACGCTCCCCCGCCAATCAAATTTCTGGGCCGACCTGACGTCGCGCAGCAGGACTCTTGGCCATTTTTGTTTCAGGAATTCTCCATTCCTTTTCCGACGGAGCTTTATCAATATTCCATGGATGTGTCCGGCCGATTTTCGCCTGCGCCTGCTTATTACAACCTGGGATTCGTAGTCCTGAATCGCTCTGCCTTGAAAATCCTGCGGGACGCGATCTCCGAGGTGCGCGAGCGATTAAATAAGATCGTAACGAGTGAGATGCGTTGTCAGATCGCTCTGACTCTGATCAGCTACAGTCGGTCGCTCACCCGTCGCAATTTGCCTGCAACCTTCAATGCCGCCAACGACGACGTTCATCTTCGGCATAATCAAGTCCGCACAGATGAAATCAGGGTCTTGCATTATCTTCGAAACAATGAATTGCATCGCGACTCGTTTTTAGCGGGCACGAGTCGGTCGATTTTTCTCAAGGCCAATTTTCACAATCCTGTGAATCAGCTTTTGCAAAAAATCGGGCGGGAAATTTTTGCCGAGGAATTGGATTTGGCGCATTCAGCCCCCGCTTAAGATCATATGCAAAGCTACAACGGTCAGTTCCTTAGGCGCAAGGAAATGGAAGCTCTCGGCGTCACTTGCCGCGGAGACGATGTCTCGATTCACGTTTCTGTCGTGATCATTAACCCTACTGGATTGCAGATCGGACATGGCGTGCGCATCGATCCGTTTTGCCTTTTATCGGCCGGCGGCAGGATCCGCTTGGGTGATCATATTCACATCGGCTCCCATTGCTCTCTCATCGGCGGCGCTGGCATTGATCTGGAGGATTTTGCCGGCGTGTCGCATGGGGCGCGCCTTTTTTCCACCGTCGACGATATGGATGGATCTCATCTTACTGGGCCCACTGTGCCTAACGAGTTTCGGAGAATTGTTAGCAGCCCGATCCGGGTGAAAAGACACGCCGTTATCGGCACCAACGCCGTGGTTTTTCCTGGTGTCACCATTGGAGAAGGTTCGATCATCGGGGCGCTTTCTCTCGTGCGAGAGGATGTTCCTGATTGGTCGATTTACGCCGGCATCCCCGCGAAGCGAGTGGGCACGCGCGGGAAAGACCTTCTCCGCTTCGAGATTCCTCTGGCTGAAAAGTGACCACGGTAAAAAGACGGCAATCTCACCGCTTAAACGAGCTATCCGAGCTATGAGGAGATTAAGCTCGATCACCGTGCCCGATCACCTGCAACGCAACGCGCCGAACGTTCTGGCGGAGGGTGTCGAGGAAACCGGAGAATCTCTCCTCGAACGATTGGCGGAGCGAATCGGCCGTGCGGATTTGGCTGGGCTCGACCTACTCGACATTGGCTGCGGCGTCCGGTTCACGCAAACCTTGATTAACAGAGATCTCCCCTTCGCGTCCTATACCGGCGTCGAAGTGTCTCTGCCAATCGTCGAATGGCTCAAGGAACACGTCGAGAGCAAGGATGAAAGATTCAGGTTTGTTCATTGGGACGTGCACAATGCATTGTACAATCGGCAGGCGCCACCGATGGATACTCATGAAAGGTTGCCGGTCGCCGGGGATTACGATCTCGTCATGGGCTTCTCTTTATTTACTCATCTGGCTCCGCACGACACAGCATGCATGTTGCGTCTTACTCGCAAGGTCGTTCGTCGTGAAGGATTCCTCTTCTTCTCAGCATTCTGCGATGACTCAGTGGCCAAATTCGAAGATCGAGTGCCAGAAAAGCCTTTATCGAAGGCTTACTACAATAAGAGGTATCTAGAAGATCTGGTCGGCGAAGCCGGCTGGGCCTTGGTCTCCTGGGAGGAGCCCGCCGCTTACATCATGAGCTCCTTCTTGTGTAAGCCAGTGTAGTGACCTCTAGCTCAACTGGTCGCCGACTAGTGACTTTTCCTCTTTCAATTCCGCAACGGATTTATCGATCTTGTCGCGGCTGAATTTGTTGATGGGAAGCTTTCCCACGATCTCCCATTTGCCGCCGGGCACACGAAGCGGGAACGACGAGATCAGATCTTTCTCGACTCCGTAACTTCCGTCGGAACAAACGGCGACGCTGTGCCAATCGTCGCCCGGCGTGTCGTTCGTCAGAAAACGCACGGTATCGACGATCGCATTGGCAGCTGAGCCCGCTGACGACAAACCGCGCGCTTTGATCACGGCGGCGCCGCGCTGCTGCACGCTCGAAATAAATTCTTCCTTCAACCATTTCTCATCGCCGATGACTTCATTTGCCGAACGATTGTCGATCTTTGCGTTATAGAAATCCGGATACTGCGTGGAAGAATGATTGCTTCAGATCGTCACACCGCGATATGGGGTGGCTCCGTCCAAAATCGTCTTCGATCATATCGGCGCAGCGGAGGACAAACTCTTCCAAGATGCTGACCGGCGAGAATTGATTGGTGCAGCGCCCTAGAGGCGTTCGCACACCCATTCGTTTACACTGTCGCGGGCAAAGCGTTGGGCAACAATCTCGCAAGTGGTGTCGTTGTAATACTCGCTGTAATGCTTGTCCGGCGACTTGATGATGTGCAGGAGATTCGTCGCTTGCAGCAATTTCTCGACGTGATGCGTCATATTCTGGTGGTAAGGAAGGAAAACTCCTCGATGACGAGCGGCTATGCGCGATCTATCTTGCCCGATGGATCGAACTGATGGGCGAGGCAACGATCAGCTGCGTCCCGTTGCGTTCGATTTGGGAATCGCGCCGTACGCGAGCGGCTCAGTGCTCGTTACGATGGGCAATACGCGCGTCATCTGCGGCGTGATGATTGAGGAAAACGTGCCGCGCTGGATGAAAGAACAAAACGTGACCGGCGGCTGGCTCACTGCGGAGTATTCCATGTTGCCCTACTCGACGCAGACACGAAAGCCGCGCGACATCACAAAAGGACGACTCGATGGCCGGAGCACAGAAATTCAAAGATTGATCGGTCGATCACTGCGCACGGTGGTCGATCTGGAGAAGCTCGGACCGCGCACGATCTGGGTCGATTGCGACGTACTCCAAGCAGATGGCGGGACGCGCACGGCCGCGATCACGGGCGCCAGTCTCGCGGTCGCCGTCGCTTGTCGCAAACTCGCCAGGGAAAAAAAAGTAGATGCGCCGCCGATTCGGAAATTAGTTGCAGCGGTCAGCGCCGGCATCCTCGATGGGAATGCGATTGTCGATCTTAATTAC
Organism: Chthoniobacterales bacterium; assembly: GCA_035567015.1. GTDB lineage: Bacteria > Verrucomicrobiota > Verrucomicrobiia > Chthoniobacterales > UBA10450 > AV133. The sequence goes on from DATMPQ010000065.1 coordinate 9,250, forward strand.
GAAGAGGACAAGCTCGTTACGGTCGATTTCAATTTGGCCGCGACTGAAGATGGTGAGTTTGTGGAAGTGCAAGGCTCCGGCGAAGAAGCGACGTTTGCTCAATCACAGCTCGACGCGATGCTGGCGCTCGGCCGCAAAGGGATTGCCGAACTGATCGCGGCCCAGCGCACCGTGCTCGCACGCTTGATGGTGACACCTCCGCCCAGCTAAATCAGTTGCTGCCGCGAGGCCGATGCGCTAAAGCGCAAGATCAACATGACACGCGCGCTTATTACCGGCATTACCGGCCAGGACGGAAGCTATCTTGCCGATCTGCTGCTGGGGAAAGGCTACGAAGTCCACGGGATCATTCGGCGCGCGAGCACCTTCAACACTTCGCGCATCGATCATCTTTACGCCGATCCGCACATCAACGGCGTTCGAATGTTTTTGCACTACGGCGATCTGAGCGACTCGGTCAATCTTGTGAAGCTGCTTTACGAATTGAAGCCGGACGAAATTTATCATCTCGCGGCGCAAAGCCATGTGCGGGTGAGCTTCGACATTCCGGAGTACACATCCGACATTACCGGAGTCGGTACGATTCGGATACTCGAAGCAATCCGGGAGGCGGGAATCCGCTCGCGGTTTTACCAGGCCTCGAGCAGCGAAATGTTCGGCAAGGCGCAGTCCGTTCCGCAAACCGAGAAGACGCCTTTCTGGCCGCGGAGCCCGTACGGCGTGGCAAAGGTCTTTTCCTTTTGGGCGACGGTAAATTATCGCGAGAGCTACGCCCTGCGCGCGAGCAACGGCATCTTGTTCAATCATGAGAGCCCGCGTCGCGGCGAAACTTTCGTGACGCGCAAAATTTCGCGCGCGGTGGCCGCTATCAAGCATGATTTACAGAATGAATTGTTTCTCGGCAACCTCGATGCCAAACGGGACTGGGGCTACGCGCCAGAGTATGTCGAGGGTATGTGGCGTATTCTCCAACACGACCAAGGCGATGACTTTGTGCTCGCGACCGGTGAGACGCACACCGTGCGCGAGTTCGCCGAAACCGCCTTCGCCCATGTCGATCTTGATTGGAAAAAGTATGTGAAACACGACCCGCGTTATGAGCGCCCGGCCGAAGTGGATTTACTCATCGGCGACGCCTCGAAAGCCAAGAAAATTCTCGATTGGGAACCGAAAGTGCGCTTCCACGAACTTGTCGGCATCATGGTGGACGCGGACATGGAATTGCTTGCACACAGAGCCCCGCGCGAGCGTCTCGGCAAGCTGCCTTGACGCCTAACGAATCACCATGGTGGCACTATTCGTTGCCGCCATTTGCGTGCCGGAGCTAAGACCAGGGACGACGGTCGCGAGCGGCGCATCGACAATCGTCACCTCCGCCCCGATTCCGACGATGTCGTAGAGATGGATGATATCGCTAGAACGCATCCGGATACATCCGTAACTTACGGGCAGACCGATGTTGCGCTCCTCCGGCGTGCCGTGAATGTAAATGTCGCGGCGGAATGCATTCGCGTTTTGCGGCTCGTGGCCACGCAGCCAAAGAATACGCGTCACGATCGGATCGCGGCCGGGCGAATCTGGGGCGACGATCTCGCCGGTACGACGTCGATCTCTAAAAACAGCGCCGGGCGGCGCGCCATCTCCGATTTTCTGTGCGATCTCGAGTTTGCCAAGGGGTGTGCAATAACTCCTTGGCCAATCGCCGAGGCCAAACTTCGATGTGGAAACCGGATAGATCGCCAGCAAGTTGCCCCGATCGAGCACCGCTAATCTTTGTTCGCGCGCACTGATGACGACGCGATGCTGCGCGTCTGGCGCCACGCATGAACCGAGAAAAAATGTGATTAGCAAACACGTGAGGTGGATCGAGCTCTCCACGCTCGATGTTAAGTTAGGCGCCAAAGGCGCACTCATTTTGGCATCGAGCTCGCCACGGGATGAGTCCGTCCGTTTCGCGGACGAGGGACTGCTCGATCCTCCTTTCGCGAAATCAGCCTTCATCGATTAAAACGGAAGAACTCTTGCGCGGTTTGGGTTGTCATTGCGGCAACGTCGTCCAGCGAAATCCCGCGGGCAGCGGCGATTGTTTCGGCGACGATGCGTGTATGCGCGGGCTCGCAGCGTTTCCCACGAAACGGCACGGGCGCGAGATATGGGCAATCGGTTTCCACCATGAACTTCCAAAGCGGAATTCGTGCCGCGACTTCGCGTACGCTCGCCCCGTTTTTGAAAGTCACAATTCCGGTGAAGGAAACTAAATGACCAAGATCGACAACTTCATTCGCTTGTTCGAGCGAACCGCCGAAGCAATGAAACACGCCGCGCAATTTTCCAGAATACGGGCGCATGATTTCGAGTGTGTCGTCCCACGCATCGCGCTGATGAATCACGAGATTGAGGCCGAGTTCAAGGGCGAGATCGAGCTGTTGCTGAAAGAGACTTGCCTGTCTCGACTTGTAGGCGCCATCCTGGATGCTGGCTTCGATTTCCTCTTCAGTTTCCCCTTGCAGGGCGCGCGCAAAAACTTGCACCTTCTTCTCCTTGGCCGCGGACACGCTGGGTAGGCGATGATAATCCAAGCCGGTCTCACCGATCGCGACGACGCGCGGATTTTCTGCTAATTCGCGTAAGGGCGTAATCACGTCTTCGGCGGATTCCTCGGCGTAAGCTGGGTGAACACCGATCACGGCGAAGATATTGGAGTGCTTTTCCGCAAGGTCGACAGCGCGCCGGCTGCTTTCGACTGAAGTACCAATCGTGATGATACGGGTAACGCCGGCTTCGGTTGCACGATGCAGCACATCGTCGAAGTCGTTCGCAAAATCGGGATAATCGAGATGCGCGTGCGTTTCGACTAACATGATTTTGCGGTAGAAGGTTTCTGTGAAACGCCTCTGGGTTCTGCCACAGAAGCGCTAGGAAGCGTGAGCATCACCATTCGATCACCGTGCTCGCCCAAGTAAGCCCGCCGCCGAATACAACCATCAAAATGTAATCGCCCGGCTTGATCCGTCCAGTCCGGTTGGCCTCATCGAGGGCGATCGCCACTGCGGCGGCCGATGTATTGCCGTAGCGATCGAGGTTCACATAAAATTTCTCCAGTGGAATACCAAGACGGTCTGCGATCGCTTCAATGATGCGCATGTTTGCCTGGTGCGGAATGACGCAGGCGATGTCCTCGATCCTCAGACCCGCTTGCTCGAGCGCTTTTCGGGCTGCGCTCAGCATTGCCGTGACCGCATGCTTATAAACTTCCTTCCCGGTCATGTGAATCGTTTGCAGATTAAGATCAGCATTCTCGCGGGTAATCGGGCAGCGCGAGCCGCCCCCAGGCATAAACAAAATATCGGTATATTGGCCGTCGCTGCCGATGTGGGTGCTAATTACGCCGTGACTTCCGCCGCGGTGGCGTAAGATAGCGGCACCCGCTCCGTCACCGAATAGTATGCAGGTGTTGCGATCAGTCCAATTTGTGATCGCGGTCAATTTGTCTGCGCCAATGACGAGCACCGTGTCGTAGGTATGCGAAGTGATGAATTGCTGCGCGATTTCGACACCAAAGAGAAAACCAGCGCAGGCAGCGGAAATATCGAGACAGGCGGCATTCGTTGCGCCGATCTTTTTTTGGACAAAACAGGCCGTGGCCGGAAACAGCATGTCCGGCGTCGCCGTGGCGACAAGAATGAGATCGATTTCGGCCAGTGAAATTTTCGCTTGCTCGATCGCTTGCAACGCAGCTTTCGTCGCCATGTCGCTGGTGTGTTCGTCCTTGGCCGCGATGCGCCGTTGCTTGATGCCGGTTCGGGTGGTGATCCATTCGTCCGAAGTGTCAACCATGCGCGACAGATCCTCGTTCGTCAGAATTCTTTCCGGCACATAACTGCCGGTGCCGATGATCGAGACAGTGCGTTGCGTTTTAGCGGAGCGCGGGCTCGAGCGGGGCTGTCGCTTCATTGTAACGGCGAATCTCCTCGACGATATGCGGATTCACCTGCTGTTCAATCGACTCTGCGGCGACACGCAATGCGTTCTTAATCGCGAGCGGTGAGCTCGCGCCGTGCGCGATAATGCAGATGCCGTTCACGCCAAGCAACGGCATGCCGCCGTACTCCTCGTAGTTCGTCCTCTTCTTGATCGTGCGAAACGCGTCCCGTGCGAGATAAGCGCCGGCCTGCCGTGCCCTGGAACGCGTTAACTCATGCTTGAGCCATTTGAAAATTGCGACCGCGATGGACTCGGATGTTTTCAAAATCACATTCCCGACAAAACCATCGCAGACGACCACCTCGACTGGATCTTCAAACAGGTGGCGGCCTTCGATGTTTCCGCGGAAATTGAGCGAGGTTTTCTTCAGCAGCTTGAAAACTTCCTTCGTCAACTCGGTGCCTTTTACATCTTCCTCGCCCAGCGATATCAAACCCACCGTCGGTTTTTTGTAACCGAGGACGTGGCGCGAATAAACCGAACCCATGATTGCGTATTGCAAGAGATGCTCCGGCCGCGCGTCCGTGTTTGCGCCCGCATCGATCAGGACAAAGACGTTGAATTGCGTTGGCAGAACGGCCGCGATCCCTGGGCGGTCGATCCCGGGCAAATTGCGCAGCTTGATCGTCGTTGCCGCGACCGCTGCACCGGTGTGGCCGGCACTCACAATCGCATCGGCTTCACCGTTCTTCACCAGGTCGACCGCGCGACTGACTGACGAATCTTTTTTCCGTCGCACCGCTTCCACGGCGCGATCACTCATCTCCACCACTTGCGAGGAATGGACGATGTCGATCCTCGAATCATTGCACCGATGCTTCTTTAGCTCCGTTTCGATTTTCGCTGAATCGCCGACCAGAAAAAGCTTGGTGATGTGCTGATACTCCCGCAGCGCCATCACGGCGCCAGCCACGAGACTCGGCGGGCCAAAATCGCCGCCCATCGCATCCAGGGCGATCTTCATCGGAGGGAAACTTTGCGAATTTTAGCCGCCGATTGCAAAGCGAAAATCCAGTTGTGGCCGTCCCCCTCTGGGGCGACGCGATGTTGTAATCGCCGCTCTGTGAGCGCTGTGATACGTGTGAGATTTGGAAAGCACATGCGCCGCGCTCGCCGCGGCGAGCGGCTATAGAAACTTACTTCGCGCCAACCGTCAGGACTTGCCGGCCTTTATAATAACCGCAGGATGGGCAAACGGCGTGTGATGCAACGGTGCTGCCGCATTGCGGGCATTTGGTTAGCTGCGGCGCATGCCAGCGATTCGCGGCTTTGCGCGTGCGCAACCGCATTTTCGACGTCCTACGTTTCGGAACTCCCATAAAGCCGGATAAGGAAAGCAGGAAATCAGGAAAAGACAAATACGGCGACGTGATTCGAGATTTTAGAATCGTGATTCGCAGATTGCCCGATTCAACGATTCACGATGTAGCGTTTCAACGTTTCGTAATCTTCAACTTATCCAGTGCGCTCCAATCCGGTTTACGCTCGTCGGTTCTTGCGCGTGCTTGTGTGACGGTTCGCGACGCTTTGCAAACACAGCCACCATCGCGGTCGCAACGCGGGTGCGCCGGCAGATTGAGCAACAGATCCTCTCGCAGAAACGGCGACAGATCGACCGTCTCCGGCCCGTGCAACTCCGTGTGCAAGGCAAATGCCGGCACCTTGATCTCGTGCACAAATTTTTCGAGACACGCGACACAGCGTAGCTCCACCGGTTGTTTGAGCGATCCGTTCGCCCAAAGCGCGCCAGGCGAAATGCCGATGTCGATGTTGTAAGACAGCGGCCCGACGCAGCGGATTCCCTCCGGTTCCAATTCTGGAATCAGGCAATCCTCATCGCCCTCCAGATGCAAACCTTCGGCTGGAATTTGTTTCAGATGAATCTTCATCGGGTGGAGTCGGCGACAGGGGATCGCGAAACAATGACGAAGCACGAATGACGAATGACGAAGGAAGTCCGAATGCCAAAATGACCGAAGAGCGTTCGGATACTTCTTTTCGTCATTCGGATTTCGTCATTCATTCGTGCTTCGTCATTCGTCATTTTTTCTTGCTCGCGGCGAATTTCTTTCCAAGCGCTTTGGCCACAGCCGGCGGCACGAAGCTCGAGACCTCGCCGCCCAAGCGCGCAATTTCCTTCACCAGACGCGAGCTCAAGTAGGTGAATTCCTCCTTCGGCATCAGGAAAATTGTTTCCACGCTCGTCTCAAGTTTGCGATTCATTAGCGCCATTTGAAATTCGAATTCGAAATCGGAAACTGCGCGCAGGCCGCGGATGACCGCGGTCGCCTTTTGGGCGGCTGCGAATTCGACGAGCAACCCGTCGAATTGCGTAATCCGCACCCTGTCGATCTTGCCGGCCGTCTCTTTCAGCAGGTCGAGACGCTCCTGAAGCGAAAAGAGCGCCTGTTTCTCATCGTTGTGCGCGACCGCCACGATTACTTCATCAAATAGTTTTCGTGCTCGCTCAATAACGTCGAGGTGGCCGTTGGTCACCGGATCAAAGCTGCCTGGATAAATCGCGCGTCTCATGATTGAGGGAACGTTCAACGCTCAACGCTCAACGTTCAAATGCCAGCCGCCTATAGTCATCGTCCTCCGGGCAACGGGGCGCACCCGTGTTGCAATCTACGGGCCGCGCTTGGCAGAGCGGGAGCGGCTACAGCCGCTTGCGCTTGGAAAGATTTGCTGAATAAGCGCAGCGCTTCAGATTACTTTGCCTATGCTCGAGCCTTCTTATCGCACCATCGCCGTGGCGACCACGTTTTCCCCGCGGTTCGAGCAAGTGCTCTCCGAAGCGAAACGGATTCGCGAGCGTTTCGGCTCGCGCCTGAACCTGATCTACGTGGGTGAGCGCGATGAGGAGACGGCGCAGAAGTTTCGCGATGTGATGAGCCAATTACAATTGCCCGCGGATTCTGCGATTCATTATCAAAAGGGCGATCCCGCGGAAGCCATATTGAAAGCGACTGCAGAAAACGACGTCGATCTTGTCATTGCGGGCGCACTGGAGAAAGAAGTCGTCCTGCGATCTTTCCTCGGGAATGTCGCGCGACGTCTGGTGCGGGAGGCGGCGTGCTCCGTCATGCTGTTCACCACGCCGGAACGGCCGCCGCGCCCCTTACGCAAAATCGTTTTCGTGGCGTCGAGTTATTCGGAACATGAGCAGCGCGCGCTAAAGAAGACGCTTTACCTGGCCGCCGCCGAAGCGTGCGAACGGCTCTACGTGGTTCGCGTTTATACTACCTTCGACGAAGCCCGTGCGACTTTGCGCGACGACGCAGGAGATGTTGCTCCGCGGCCCCGCACTTTTGAAGAGGAGGAAGTCGCTTTGGAAGAATTCATTCTCGCAGCCGGTCACACGGAGGTGCCGATCGAAGCGCGTTGCATCCGCGGAAATACCGGTTTCGCCGCCTCCGACTTCGTCCAATCGGTGGAGGCAAATTTACTTGTGGTGCCCGTGCGGGCAAACGGCGATGCAAGCGAGCGATTGCCGAACAACATCGCGTGGATCACCGACGTCATCCCCTGCAATCTCTGGGTGATTCGCTGAGCGTTGCCGATCCTTTTGATTTTCGATCTTGCGATGAGTCTCGAGCGTCCCTTTCAGCCCTACGGCCCCGCGCATCTTACAGTCATTTTCCTGACAATTGCCCTGCCCTTTGTGCTGGCCGCGATTGCGTGCCGGGCAAGATCGAGCCGAGTCGAACGCGCGATCATCGTCGCCTTATCTATTCTGCTCATTTTGAATTACGCGGCGTATTTGATTTTTGTGCGTTATAGCGGTGGCATCGTGAGCTGGCAGCAGATGTTGCCGCTGCAACTGTGCGATTGGGGAATGGTGGTCGTGATCGTGGCGATGTTGACCGGGCGTCAGCGTTGGTTCGAGGTCGCTTATTTCTGGGGAATCGGTGGAACGTTGCAAGCGGTTCTCACACCGGATCTTCATTTCGGGTTTCCTGATGTTCGCTTTTTCAGTTTTTTTATTTCGCACTCTGGCATCATCATCGGCGTCATCTTCTTAATGTTGATGCGGCGATACCGGCCATATCCGATGTCGATCATCCGCGTCTTCGCGTGGTCGGAAGTTTATTTCGTCATTACCATGTTCGCCGACGCGTGCACCGGTTTTAATTACGGATTTCTCCTCCACAAACCGGAAGCGTTTTCCATTCTGAGTTTTCTATCTGACTGGCGGCCGCTTTATCTCCTGGAGATGCAGGGCGTCGCGTTGCTCTTTTTTCTCGGGCTCTACGCGCCGTTTGCGATTGTCGATCTTGCAAGGGGAAAATTAATCAGGAACGCAGGAAGGAGCAGGGTGATTCTTTTTCTTTTTTTCCTGCTTTCCTGATTCATTCTCTCTTTAGTGAAATCCAAGCCATTTAAAATTGGATCGGTCACCGTCGGCGGAAGACGTCCCGCGTTCATTCTCGGGCCATGCGTGATCGAATCGGAAAAGTTTGCTTGGCAAATGGCGCGAAAGATTTTCGAGGTCTGCGCGGCAGAAGATGTCGATTTCATTTTCAAGGCTTCCTACGACAAAGCCAACCGAACGTCAGTGCGTTCGTTTCGTGGAATCGGTGCGCGCGAAGGCTGCGAGATTTTGTCGGCCATCGGGCTCGACTTAAAAATTCCAGTCACAACCGACGTGCATTCACCGACGGAAGCCGCAATTGCCGGGGAAAAGATCGACCTCTTGCAAATTCCCGCATTTCTCTGCCGGCAAACAGATTTGCTCCGCGCCGCGGCCGAAACCGGTCGCGCGATCAACGTGAAAAAAGGGCAATTCCTCGCGCCTTGGGATGTGAAGAACATTGCGGAAAAGCTCATCGCCTTCGGCAACGAAAAATTTTGTTTCACGGAGCGCGGCACAACCTTCGGTTACAACAATCTCGTCGCGGATATGCGCTCGCTCTATTGGATGCGCGAGGCGGGTTATCGTGTAATTTTCGATGCCACGCACTCGGTGCAACGGCCAGGCGGAGCAGGGGACGCCACGTCCGGCGATGCCCAACTGGCGCCGGTGCTGGCGCGTGCTGCCATCGCGGCCGGATGCGACGGCATCTTTATGGAAGTGCATGAAAATCCGGGGCGCGCTTTGTCGGATGGGCCGAACCAGATTCCGCTAAAAAATTTGCCGAAGAACTTGCGCATGTTAAAGGCTATCCATGCTGCCGTCTCGTAGCGGCCGCTCCGCAAACTGGAGCTGGTTCGTTTGGGTATTGTCAATTTTGTCCGTGTCGCTGTTGATCTCGACGGGGCCTGCGTTGGCCAACCCCAAAGGCGGCAAGAAAAGCAAACTGACCACCGCCACACCGAGTGCTTCTCCGGGCGAGCAAAGTTTGACCAATATTCCGCTTCCGGTCGGTCACGAGGCGAAGGGCCTCGTCCTGCCCGATTTCGACGCCGAGGGTCATCTGCGGGGAAAGTTTGAAGCAGGAACAGCGCGACGGATCGACGAAGGACACGTCCGCTTCCAGCATCTCAAGATCATGACCTACACGCCGGAGAACCGCCCCGATCTCCAGATCGACATGAGCACGTCCGTGCTCGATTTGAAAACGCGGATTTTGAGTTCGCACGAGCGCTCGACGATCCGGCGCGCCGATTTCAATATCGAGGGCGATTCCGTGCAGTTCGATCCGAACACGAAAATCGGACGATTAATCGGCAACGTGAAAATGGTGATCACCGACAAATCGCATCTCATGGGAAAAGGTAGCGAATGAAAAAGCTGGCGGCGCTGGTCCTGCTCATCTCCGGCTTTACGGCAACTCAATTGTGCGCGCAGGCTGGGCATTCGCCCGCGGAATCCGGCAAGCCGGCAAACAAGCCGGAGAAAACCGCGGCAAAGAAAGAAGAGAAATCGGGCGCGGACAATTTTTTGGGCCCGGCCAATTCGGTGAACCCCAATGAACCGACGACGACGGAAATTTATTCGGATGAGGCTTTCTTTGATTCGAACAAAAGCATGGGCATCTTTAGTGGCCGTGTGAAGGTGACCGATCCGCGCTTCAATCTTCAATCCGACAAATTGACCATTTACATCACCAAAGGGGAGAACCAGGGACTGGAGAGAGCGATCGCGGAAGGCAACGTCGCGGTCGTTCGCGATCGGCCCGATCCGAATGGCGGGCCACCGACGCGCGCGGTCGGCCGTTCCGACACCGCGATCTACACGGCGGCAACCGGCGATGTCGAGTTGACTGGAACACCGCGGGTGCAGCAAGGATTGAACACGCACTTGGCTACCAGTGCCGACACGGTCATGATCATTAACCAGAAAGGCGAACTGACTACGCACGGTCCTAGTCGCACCGAGATTCGCCAGCAGCCGAAGGATGAAACCAAGGCCGGGACCAAGCCCCAGCCTTCTCCCAAGCCCCAGCCTTCTCCCAAGCCATGATCGGCCAAACTGCCCCAACTGCGAGACCGCCGGTCGCTGCGCCGCCTCCGGCCAAGATCGACTATGTCCTTTCGACCGACCAACTCGTGAAAATTTACGGCGGCCGGGCGGTCGTCAATGGAGTTAACATCAGCGCGCGTGAAGGCGAAATTGTCGGTTTGCTCGGGCCGAATGGCGCCGGCAAGACGACCAGCTTTTACATGATCGTCGGACTGGTTAGGCCAAACAGCGGCCGCGTTATTTTTTCCGGAACCGACGTCACAAATTATCCGATGTACAAGCGGGCGCGGCTCGGCATGGGATATCTGCCGCAGGAGGAATCGATTTTCCGCAAAATGACAGTGGAACAAAATATCATGGCGATTTTGGAGACGTTGCCATTGTCGAAACACGAGCGCCGGCAGCGATGCGATCAGTTGCTCCATCAATTCGGGATCGAGCGCATCGCAAAAAACCAGGCGCTCACCTTGAGTGGCGGCGAGAAACGTCGGCTTACCATTGCACGCTCGTTGGTCACCAAGCCGAAATTGCTCATGCTCGACGAGCCGTTTAGCGGCGTGGATCCAATCGCGGTTTATGATGTGCAGCAAATCATCGTGAACCTGCGCAAATTGGGCCTGGCCATTTTAATTACCGATCACAACGTGCGCGAGACTCTGTCGATCGTGGATCGAGCGTATTTGATTTTCGAGGGGCGAGTGGAGAGCGAAGGCACAAAAGACTTTCTTATTAGCGATCCAATCAGCCGCCAACTCTATCTCGGCGAACGCTTCAAGATGTAATTCTCGATCTTGAGGAAAAGGCCGGCGGAGCGCCCTCTCTAGGCGCGGTTGCACGGCGAACGGTGCAATTCCGTTGTAGCAAGCGCATCGCTTGCCGGGCGCAATGCGATGATTCATCGACGATATTGGAAATCGTGTCGTTCCGCGTTAGAAGTTAGGCGCTTATGGCGCCGCCAAGTGGGACTCAGACGATAACATCAACAAGCGATCAGCAGAAAAGCGTGCCGGTTATCACGGTGGAGAGCTTTTACAATCTGCATGCAGAAAAGTTGCAGATGAAGCTGGAAGGGCCGCGCGTGGGCTTTCATCGGAAAATCCGCGAGCCCACGATCAATCGTCCCGGTCTGGCACTCTCCGGGTTCTACACTTATTTTGCGGAGAAGCGCGTGCAGGTGCTGGGCGCCGCTGAGCATTCGTATTTGAAAAGCTTGACACCGAAAGTGCGTGCCCAGCGGTTTCGCGCGTTGTGTGCGCGCAAGATCCCGTGTCTGGTGATGTCGCGCGGTTTTCACCTTGCACCCGAATTGCTGGCAGTGACCGAAGAGGCAGAGATCGGGGTGTTCCGCACACCCATGATCACAATGAAGTTTATCAACGCGGCCACGATCGCGCTCGAGGTCGATTTTTCGCCAACGGTGACCGAGTTCGGCAGCATGGTCGATATTCTGGGCATCGGTGTTTTGATTCGCGGCCAAAGCGGCATCGGTAAGAGCGAATGCGTGCTGGGCTTGATTGAGCGCAGTCACAGCTTGGTGGCGGATGACGTGACACGTATCACCTCGCTGGAGGGCCGTGAGCTGATGGCGACCGCGCCGGAGCTGACGCGCAATCATATGGAAGTGCGCGGCATCGGTATCATCAACGTCGCAAATATTTTTGGGATCGGCAGCATCCGAATAGAAAAACGCCTCGACCTGGTCGTGACGTTAAAGGATTGGCATGAACTGGAAGAAGTGGATCGTATCGG
>DATMPQ010000066.1:0-15660 GCA_035567015.1 Chthoniobacterales bacterium
TTTACTGTTGATACGACTCTCACCTACGCCGGCTATAGTGCGTACGGTCTCTCCTATTGGCTGGAAACGGCCGGTGGAACGCAGAGTTTTTTCCACATCACGGCAGAAGACTTTTTAGTATTCAATGATCCGCAGCAGACGGGGTGGCCAAATGAATTCAGTTTCCCCATGCTCAACGGTGTGGATGCCGGCATGTTTGCCACCAACAATGACTTGGGTGCGACGACGCAGCCGCTGATGTTGGTACCGCCGGGCACCTATGTGGTCTCGCACATTAGCTTTTCGATTACCGGTGCCGAGCCTGGGGTTTACACGTTCTACTCGACGAGCACTGGTCCGCGTCCCTCGGTCGTCGTGAATCAGGATTTGGGCGACGCCGACCTCCCGCGGGCCTCATTCAGTATCACGATTGTGCCGGAGCCGAGCACGTTCGCCCTGCTGGCGCTGACAGGAGCTGGGTTGGGCTTGCTCGCGTATCGCTGTCGGTGCGCGACACGTAGAGACAACGAATTGCGACGCTCATCCGCTTTCGCCAAGGCTATAGCGTGACAGGTAGAGCGCCGCTACAGTTTTTAGGAGATCTGGCGTCAGCGACGCCAGCTACAGGGGCAAGACGAATGTTTCGCCGATTTCACGCAGCGCGATGCGCTCTGGCGTGTCGCGCAACGCGGCTTCGAAGCGTTCAATCGGCTCGCGGAACAGTTCGAAGCTGAGCCGGAAAGTTTGATGATGAACCGGCATGATGAACTGCGCGCCGGCGTCCTTGGCCATTTGTACGGCTTGCTCGGGGTTGCAGTGGCTGCGAATCCAGGGGTTGTAACAACCGATCGACATGATCGCGAGAGCAATCGAGCCGTAACTTCGGAGTTGTTGAAAGTCGTCGGTCATGGCGGTGTCGCCGCCAAAAATGATTCGCCAGCCATTTCTCTCCAATAGATAGCCGTTGTAGCCGCGGTAATCATCGTGCTGCATCCGCGCGCCCCAGTGTTTCACTCGGAACGCGATGATGTCGATCTCGCCAGCAGAAGCCGTGATCGATTTTTGTTCGCCCCAGCGAAGTTCCGTCACGTCGCGAAATTTTGTCCAGCGAAGCAGATCACTCGTATGCGGCGCGGTGATGACTTTCGTTGAAGCGTTAAAGTCCGCCTCCGGTCGCCGCTCGCCGCGGCGAGCAGGCTTTGACCGACGGCGAGAGAGACGGTGCAGCGTTCGCGTGTCGAAGTGATCGAAGTGCGCATGCGACAAAAGAATGAGGTCGATCTCAGGCAGCTCGCCTACGCTTAGAGCAGGCGTGGTCAGACGTTTGGGTCCGATGGTGAATCCAGGCAATCGAATTCCGATTCGTGGAAAAAGAACGGGATCGGTCAGAATTTTGATGCCGAAGAAATTGATGAGCACGGTGGCGTGACCGCGCCAGGCCGCGGTCACCCGCGCGTCATCCCACTTCGCCGGATTCGGCTTGGCAAAAGCAGGAGCGATCGGCCGCCGGCTCTCACGTATTCCTTCGCGCCATAGATAAGCTACCCAGCGGCGGACGCGCGAGCTTCGGTAGCTCGACTGCACAGACTTCTCTTCCATTATCAGGAACAATAGATCAAGAACCCAGGAATGGAGCGAGCGGGCCGAGCGAGATAGATGGTAAAGCAAGAGTTTTCGCCCACCAACACCCGCCTTCGCACGGCTTCGGCGCGGCAGGCGCGAAAAGACGCTAAAATTCAGAGAACAATTGCTGTTAACCCAAACCTCTTTCGTGTATTTGGCGTGTTTGGTGGGTTAAAAGCTTGGTTCTCTTTGTTATCTTCTGTCCGGATTTTTCTTTGATTCAACAAGCAGGATGCGTGTTGGCCGCAAAAGCCTGGAAGGCTGTGTTCCTGTCAGAGTGAATCGCCTGAAAGAAATTCTGAGCTGGGATCCGACCGACAAGCGCGAAAGGGGTAAGACACGACGTTATAGATATCGAAGCGAAGGACTCCTATACGTGGTTGAACAAAATGTGACGTCTCGCGTCCAATTGCCCGTGGCCGGGCGAGCACGGGTGGACTCCATTTTAAAGGCCTTTCACCAAGACTGATCAAACATAACTTGCGACGCGTCTATGCTTACGAGACTTAGTTTGTGATGCGCACTGCCGTCAGCGTTCTCTTAAGCCTTACGTCCTCGATCTTGCCCGTTGCTGTGGCGGATTCAGTCCTGCCCCACAACGAGGTGGTCTACCAGGGCTGGCTCAAGATGTATAATCTGAAGTTCGATGATGCTCACCGGATTTTCGTTCAATGGGAGCAGGATCATCCCTCCGACCCGCTCGGGCCTGCGTCCAATGCTGCCGCATATCTGTTCTCTGAGTTAGCCCGTTTGGGATCGCTCGAATCGGAGCTGTTTGTCGATGATGCACGATTCAAAAGTCGGAAGAAGTTGCTGCCCGATCCTGAGGCAAAGTTACGCTTTACCCAGCAGATCGGTCAGGCGGATCGTCTCGCTGATTCCGCCCTCCAGAAATCAAGCCGCGATGCAAACGCGCTGTTCGTGAAATCGCTCACCTACGGATTGCGCTCGGATTACGCCGGATTGATAGACAAACGGAGCCTGACCGCGCTGCTTTATATAAATCAAGGCCGTCCTTACGCCGATAAGCTCTTGTCGGTGGATCCGACTGCTTTCGACTCCCACCTTGGGCCTGGGATTGAGAATTATCTATTGAGCCTGAAGCCCGCGCCGCTGCGCTTTCTCCTCAGACTTACGGGGTCGGAAGTGGATCGTGAGAAGGGAATCCAACAGCTTCAAATGACCGCCCTCCATGGATACTACTTTGAACCCTTCGCCAAGTTGTTGCTGGGCGTGGCGGCGTTGCGCGATAAGAATCGAGAGCAGGCGCGCGCAATTCTGAAAGGGCTACGGGATCGTTTCCCGGACAACGAACTGTTTTCCTTTGAGATGGACCGGCTCACTTCGGGAGTCCAATAACTCCAATCCTGAAAGCGTTTCGCGAAAAATCATCGGTATTGCGAACGGAATGATTCACGCGACTTGCGTTCAATTTCCGCTTGCGCGCAACACTTAGACTGGCCTGGAGCGAGCGTGAAACTGTCCCGAAAATGGAACGGCCGGTTCCCACTCGCGGAACATCGGCGTCGGATCGTTCCAGTACGTTGTATTCGCACTTTATTCGCGATGAATCGTTTACATCGACAATGCAGTTCGTGGCACGGCGGTTGCATAAGGAAATTGCGTCAACCAAAAAAACTCTTATGAACAACGAATTCGAATCCACCTATGCACTTCTTGTTCGCTCGGAAGAAAAAGGCCGCGGCGTTCTGGAAATTGTGCTCTACGCGATCTTCATTCTTAGCGTCATAGCCGGGATCTGCCAGTCTGCGCTAACTCCGGTCAAGATTTCTGCGCCGGGTCTTGAGCCTTGCGTTGCTTGCCACATGCAAAGCGTTCCAGCTGCCGGGCAGAGTTAATCGAGACGAAATTTTAGTTCCTTCGGACGTGGCCGACGATTAAAGATTTCCATGCACGATTTGCGGTACGCGATTCGCCAACTGGCTAAAACTCCCGGCTTAACGCTGATCGCGCTCCTGGCGCTTGCGCTCGGGATCGGCGCGAACACGGCGATTTTCAGTGTGGTGAACGCAGTGCTGCTCCGGCCGCTGGCATATCCCGATCCGGATAAATTGATCGTGCTGCGGGAGCGCTCGAACAACTTTGAAAGGGGCGCGGTCGGCTACATGAACTGGCTCGACTGGCATGCCGCGCAGCGCAGCTTCACCGACGTCGCACTCGTTAGGCGAGAAGGTTTCAACTTCTCGGTGGGCGCGGGAGCTCGCGCGCCCGAACGCGTCCGGGGACTTCGCGCGAGCTCGGGTTTTCTTTCAGTGATGGGATTAAAACCGCGGATCGGTCGTGACCTGACTTCCGCGGAGGATGTCTCAGGCGCCGCGAACGTTGCTTTGATTAGCGAGAATTTGTGGCGTCAGCACTTCGCCGGTTCACCGTCCGTGCTCGGCAAACGTGGAATGATTGACGGATTGCTTCGTGAGATTGTGGGCGTCTTTCCCAGCGAGCTGCAGTTCGGTCGTAACCCCGATGTCATCCTGCCGTTGAGCGAGCTGGTGAAAGAGCCGGGTATGCAGAGCCGTGACAATCACCAGGGCTTCTGGGGCATCGGCCGCCTCAAGCCGGGCGTGACTCTGACTCAGGCGAATAGTGATCTTAACGCAATCGCCCTCGATCTGGAGAAGAAATATCCGGACACTAACACTGGCCGGCGCGTCACCATGCGCCCGTTGTTTGAGACGACCGTGGGCGATTACCGTGCCAGCTTGAACTTACTGCTCGCTGCCGTCGGCTGCGTGTTACTGATCGCGTGCGCGAACGTTGCCAACCTACAGCTGGCTCGCGCCCTCGCTCGTGAAAAGGAAATGGCAGTGCGAGCTGCGCTTGGAGCAAGCCGCTGGGCTCTTGCGCGGCAACTGCTCATCGAAAGTACCCTGGTCGCAATCATAGGTGCAGCCGCCGGCATCCTACTGACACTCTGGAGCATGGACGCAATTCTGGCGCTCACGCCACCGACCGTGCCGCGATTTCATGAAACGAAGATCGACATTAGCGTGCTGGCTTTCACTGCGGTCGCGGCTTTATCAGCGGGGATTCTCGTCGGCATCTGGCCGGCATGGCGAATTTCCCACACCGCCTCAATTTCGCTCGCCTTGCACGAAGTGGGCGGGCGCGGCTCAAGTGACGGTCTCGGCAGACAACGAATGCGTTCAGGGCTGGTGATCACGCAAGTGGCGCTCGCAATCATCTTGCTCGCCGGCGCGGGTTTGACTTTGAAAAGTTTCTGGCACGCACAGAACGCACCGCTCGGTTTCAATCCGCACGGCGTCGTCAACTTTGAGATTTCTTTGCCGGACGCGAAATATCGCAAAGATGAACAGAAGGACGCGTTTTGGACGCAGCTACTCGAGCGCGTGCAGCGCATTCGCGGGGTCGAGTTCGCCGCGATCAGCTCGAACAGTCCCTTTGACGACAACGAAGAGGATAGTTACTTCCACCTTACCGGCACGCCTCCTATTCCGCCCGGTCAGCAGCCGTCAGCGGAAGTAAGCTCGATTTCGCCCGATTACTTTCGTGTTCTGGGCATGCCGATTCTTCGCGGCCGCAGTTTTAGTCCGGAAGATCTTCCCGGAGAAAAAGGACATTCGCGCTCGATCATCATCGATGAATCATTCGCGCAAAAATACTTCCCTGGAAAAGATCCGATCGGCCAATATATCGACGACAATAAGACGCTCGATAAAACTGCGCCGCCGATGATGATTGTTGGCGTCGTCCCGCGCACACGGAACGAGGCGCCGGGTGAAGATAATTCCGAAAAATTGCAGATGGTGCAGGAATATATTTGCGCGTCGCAGGACGCGCAGAGCTCGAACAATCTGCACATTCGCACCAATCTGCGCGACATCGGACCGCTGGTTGCGGCAGTGAAACGCGAAGTCCAGGCGCTCGATCCGGATCAACCGATCGGTCAGATTTCGACAATGGATGCAAGCGTCGCTTCAAGCCTGGCGACGCGTCGACTGACGATGGCGTTATTGGCGGCATTTGCAGTTCTCGCGCTCGTGCTGGCAAGCGTCGGCCTGTATGGCGTGATGGCGCTCACAGTGACGCAGCGCACGCGCGAGCTCGGCATACGAATGGCGCTCGGCGCCGCGCGTGCGAGCATTTTTCGGCTGGTGCTTGGCCATGGCATGTCGCTTATGGGAGTCGGCATCGTCCTCGGTCTTGTCGGCGCAGTGGCAGTCGGCCGCGCGTTGATGTCGTTGCTCTACAACGTGGGCGCGCTCGATGCCGGGGCTGTCGGCACTGCTGTGCTGACGCTTTTAGCCGTCGCGCTAATTGCCTGTTGTGTTCCAGCGCGGCGAGCTACGCGTGTCGATCCAATCGTGGCGTTACGCACCGAATAAATCGACATCATGATAAATTGTTTCCGTTTCGCGCTGCGGCAACTGGTGAAGAATCCGGCATTCACGGTTACCGCGCTCGCCACAGTTGCGATCTGTCTTGGCGCAAACCTCGCCATCTTTGCGGTGATCGATTCTGTTTTGTTGCGGCCGCTTCCGTTTCCGCAATCCGATCGGCTGGTGACGATTTTCAACACCTATCCGAAAGCCGGAATCGAGAATGCCGGTTCGTCGCTGACCAATTACTACGAGCGGCGGGACAACATTCCGGCCTTCTCGAGCCTTTCCATCTTTCGTGACTTCAGCGAAGTCGTCGGCGAAACCGGTGCGGCCGAGCAGACAGAAATCATGCGCGTCTCGCCGGATTTTTTCGCGACGCTCGGTGTCAATCTCGCGATGGGTCGCACCTTCACCGAAGAGGAAGCTGAAATCGCGAAAGGCAAAGGCGCCGGAGTGGCCATCGTGAGCGACGCTTACTGGCGGCAACGTCTTAATTCAGACCCAAACGTCCTCGGCCGGGACATCCGCGTGAACACCATGCCGAGAAAGATCGTCGGCGTGTTGCCTCCTGATTTTCGATTCCTTTCCTCGGAAGCGCGTCTCTTTCTGCCGATAAGATCCAGATTGGAGGAACGCACGCCGCAGCAGCGCCATTCCGACGGCGGCGGCACGCACATGATCGCGCGATTGAAACCGGGCGCGACGATGGCCGAAGCGCAATCACAAATCGACGCGCACAACGCCGCCGTCGAAGAAGACAATCCGGAAGCGAAGATGATGACCGAAGCGGGTTTCCGATCACTCGTTAGGCCATTGCATGCGGAGCACGTCCGCTCGATTCGTCCAACCCTTTTGCTGATGCAGGCTGGCGTGTTTTTTCTTTTGCTCGTCGGAGCGGTTAATCTGGTCAACCTCCTTCTGATCCGCGCGAGTGGCCGCGCAAAAGAAATGGCGATCCGCCGATCGATGGGCGCGAGTCGCGCGCATGTTGTGAGACAGGTAATGATCGAAACTGTTCTCCTGACTTTCGTCGGCGGATTGCTCGGGCTCGTTGTCGGAGCCTGGGGGATTCGGTTGCTCGAAGTTCTCGGCGCGGATCGTTTGCCGCTCGGCGCCCACATTGCGTTCGATGGCTGGCTCGCGTTGATCGGTCTCGTCGGCTCGGTGGTTCTTGGGGTGGTGATCGCGATGCCGATCGCCTGGTTCAACCTGAGCACTCATCTGGCGCATGCGCTCCAGTCGGAATCACGCGCCGGCACGATTAGTCGCGCCGCGCAACGGCTTCGCCACGGATTCATCGTCGCGCAAATTGCTCTGGCCTTCGTTCTGCTGGCTGGCGCCGCGCTCCTCGGGTTGAGCCTGAAAAAAGTGATGGCGGTTTCTCCCGGCTTCCGGGCCGATCACGTTCTCACCGGGGAAGTCACGGTGCCGTTTAGGTATAACGCCCGCCCTTTCCTCGACCGCTTGCTGGAAGCAATCGGTCAGCAACCCGGAGTCGCGGCAGCTGGAGCGATCACAAACGTACCCCTAAGCGGAGAGAACGGGAAGACCGCGGTCACACCGAAGGGTTACGTGCCTCCGGCGGGTCAATCATTGCAAGGCCATTATTCCTACCAAGTCACGGGCGATTACTTCACCGCGCTCGGCATCCCTCTACACGAGGGTCGGTTTTTAACTTCGGCGGACTCTCATCGCGCGGACCGGGTCTGCGTGGTGGACGAAGATTTCGCCCGGCGCTACTGGCCTCGTGGCGGCGCGCTTGGTCAACGCGTATTTCCAAACACGCGCTCGGCGGAGGGGTTAAAGGTTCAAGGCAACGACTCCGACGACGCGAAACTGTTCACCATTGTCGGTGTCGTCGGCGCGGTAAAACAAGCGGAGCTCACGGAACCGCACGGGCAGGGCGCGGTGTACCTGCCGTTCATGGATTCCGACGGCATCAACATCTTCGTCGTCACGCGAACGAGCCAGCGCCCGGAAGCGTTTGTTGAGACGCTGCGAAGACTGGTGCGCGCGACCAATTCGGACCTGGCGATCGATAACCTCCGCTCGATGGATACGCGGATCGCGGACAGCCTTATCGCACGTCGCTCGCCGGCCATGCTCGCGGGGATTTTCGCCGGCGTCGCTTTGCTCCTCGCGGCCATTGGAACATATGGCGTCTTGAGTTACGCCGTCGCGCAACGCCGGCGCGAGATCGGCATTCGCATGGCGCTCGGTGCTCAGAGGCATCAGATCGGGACGCAATTCCTCTCGTTAGGCCTGCGGCTTCTCGCCGCGGGAACCATTCTCGGTTTGATCGGCGCGTGGCTGGCAGGAAGAGCGATGCAGAGCGTTCTCTTCGACGTGCCAACGCTGCACATCGCCATTCTTCTCGGCACCGCGTTTGTCATGACCGCCGTGTCATTGATTGCCTGCCTTATCCCGGCGCACCGCGCCAGCCGGGTCGATCCAATCGTCGCATTACGAACCGAATAACAAAATCCTATGAACCACCTTCGTTTTGCTTTTCGGCAGTTGATCAAAAATCCGGCGTTCTCGGCGGTCGCGATCGTTACGCTTGCACTCGGCATCGGCGCAAACACCGCAATCTTCAGCATCGTCAACGCGGTGTTGCTGCGTCCGCTGCCTTATCCGGATGCCGATCGCATCATGGTTCTCAACGAATCCTCCGGACCAGGCCAGGATTATTCTGTTGCTTTGCCTGATTACTTCGATTGGCGAAAAGACAACACTGTTTTCGAACATCTCGCTGCTACTCACAAGGAATCACGAAATCTTAGCGGCATTCCCGGTCGCGATCCGGAGCGCATTTCCTGCGCGTCAGTGACTCGCAATTTTTTTGAAATTCTCGGATTGCCGCCGGAGATCGGCCGGACATTTGGCGAGGATGAAGATAAAGTCGGTGCTCCACCTGTCGTGGTGATCAGTGATCGTTTGTGGCGGCGCGTGTTTAATGCCGCCCCCAGCGTGCTCGGACGGTCCATCACTTTGCACGACCAGAATTACACCGTCATCGGGGTAATGCCGCCGCAGGTAACTTCGCCTCAGGACACAGATGTTTGGTTGTCGATGATGCGAAGGAGCAATAACCCGGTGTGGATGCAGCGATTCATCCACCCGATGATCTACGTCTGGGGAAAGCTCAAACCCGGCGTGACGCTTGAGCAAGCGCGAACGGAAATGAAAGGGATCGCGGCGCGTTTGGAGAAAACGTATCCCGACACCAACGGAAACGAAACGGCCAAAGTCACGCCGTTGCTCGAGAATCTGGTTGGAAAATATCGGACCAATCTCGGATTGCTTTTGGGTGCAGTTGGGTTGGTGCTGCTGATTGCCTGCGCGAACCTGGCAAATCTGTTTGCCGCGCGAGGCGCTGCGCGTTCGAGAGAATTTGCGGTTCACGTCGCAGTTGGCGCAACTCGCGGAGAAATCGTCAAGAAGCTGTTAATTGAGAGTTTTTTGATCGCGCTTCTCGGCGGAGTGCTCGGCTTTTTCCTCGCGATTTGGGTGCGAGATGGCTTGATCGCTTTGAGTCCGGGAGACGTTTCGCGATTTCACCAAATTTCTTTCGATCTCCCGGTTCTCGGTTTCACGTTTTTGGTCGCCTCGCTGACGACTGTACTCTTCGGATTGTGGCCGGCGTGGCAGGCGTCGCACGCTGATGTGCAACTTGCCTTAAAGACCGGGTCCGCCGGAAGTGGCGATCCGCCTTCAGCCAGACGCGCGAGGGATTGGCTGGTAATCAGCGAGATTGCGCTCACGCTCACTTTGCTGGTCGCCGCTGGACTCGTCTTGAAGAGTTTTTCCAAGATGCAGGCGCTCCAACTCGGTTACGAGCCGCGAAACCTGTTTAGCGTCCGCTTTGAGTTGCCTTGGAAAACTTATTCGAGTCGCGAAAAGATCGGCACTTTTACAAAGGCGCTGCTCGACAAAGTCACAACGCAGCCAGGCGTGCAGGGCGCGGGAATCGGCTCCAATTCCCCGTTAATGGGCGGCTGGCAAACCGGTTTCTGGCGCGAAGAGAAAGGGCGACCGCAGCCTTCAGATATGTTGAACTCCGATCTTGAGGTTGTTACCGGCGATTATTTTAAAACCTTCAAAGTGCCGTTGCTTCGCGGCCGGTTGTTCAACGACCGCGACACAAAGGA
Organism: Chthoniobacterales bacterium; assembly: GCA_035567015.1. GTDB lineage: Bacteria > Verrucomicrobiota > Verrucomicrobiia > Chthoniobacterales > UBA10450 > AV133. The sequence goes on from DATMPQ010000066.1 coordinate 10,115, forward strand.
TTCGCCGCGCGTGATTATCATCGATCAGGCGATGGCCGACCAATATTTTCCTGGCGAGGATCCGATCGGCAAACGACTTGGTGTTGATGCTGGCAATGACGACGAAGGCTGGGTGATGAGCGAAATTGTCGGCGTCGTGCCGCGCATGCGCTTTCACGCCATCGACGAGATGGCTCCATTGCCGGTGATCTATTGTTCAATGGCTCAGGTGCAACGAACCGGCCTCGGTCTCTTTGTTCGTTCGAACCTGAGCGTCGCATCGCTTAACAAATCGATTCGCGACACTGTCAGCTCGATCGATCCGTCGCAGCCCGTGTTCGACGCGCGGCCAATGTTCGATCGTGTCCACGAAACGTGGGGCAGCCAGCGCCTCCTCAGCTTTCTTTTCTCGTTCTTCGCCGGCCTCGCGCTGCTTCTCGCGACCATCGGTCTTTACGGCCTGCTCGCTTACACAACGCTCAAGCGCGTCCGCGAAATCGGTATCCGTCTCGCCCTTGGCGCCCAACCAGCCCAGATTCGCGCGCTCGTGCTTTCCCACGGAATGCAATTGCTTTTGATTGGTTCGGCGATTGGTCTGCTCAGCGCGTTCGCCCTGTCGCGCGCATTGCAGAGCGTCCTTTTCGAAGTCAAGGGAATCGATCCGAAAATTTATCTCGGAGTCGGCCTTCTTCTCTTTAGCGCAACTCTTTTGGCCTCATGGATTCCCGCGCGCCGCGCCTCGCGCGTCGATCCAATCATCGCCCTCCGATCGGAGTGACTTATGCAAAATCTTCGTTACGCATTTCGTGTTCTTGGTAAGCAGCCGCTCTTCACAGCCATTGTCGTTTTGACTTTTGCTCTCGGAATTGGCGCCAACACTGCCGTCTTTAGTGTGCTGAACGCGGTGCTGCTGCGGCCGCTCCCTTTCCACCAGCCGCAAAACCTCGTCGCGCTCGGTGAATACGATATCCGCGAGAAAGCCGATCCGGGAACGGAGGTCGAGTCAATCTCGTACCTCGATTACGTCGATTGGCGCGCACAAAAGCAGGTTTTCGAGCGGGTCGCGGTTTACACTAATCAAGGCGTGAGCACGCTCACCGACGGAACGGAGGCCACGCATGTTCAAGGTGAATCTGTTTCGGCCGATTTATTTGCGCTCCTCGGTATCCAACCGATCCTTGGCCGCGCATTTTTGCCGCGTGAAGACGAACCTGGAAATCACGTTGTAATTTTGAGTCACGGGTTGTGGCAACGCCGATTCGGAGCTGATCGGAGCGTCATCGGGAAAGCAGTGACACTCAATGGCCAGCCGTTTCAGGTGATCGGCGTCATGCCGCCGCGGTTTGCCTTCCCGATCAGTTCGGTCCCGCCCGAACTTTGGACGTCGATGTCGATCTTGCGCGAGTCGAAAGATGGCTCGGCGCCACTGACTGAGCAGCGCGACAACGATTTTTTCCAATGTATCGCGCGATTGAATCCGAACGTCTCGATTCAACAGGCGCAGGCAAACATCGACACCGTCACTGCGGGGTGGCGCCGGCAATATCGGGACACGAAACTTTATACCGGCGCGAAAGTCGTGCCCGAGATCAGCGCGATGATCGGCAGCACGCACTCCGCGCTGCTCATGTTAGGCGCGATGGCGGGCTGCGTTCTGCTCGTCGCCTGCGTCAACGTCGCGAATCTATTGCTGGCGCGTTCGCTCTCGCGCAACCGGGAAATCAGCATTCGCGCTGCGCTCGGCGCCGGACGCTGGCACATTATTAGACAATTACTCGTCGAAAGCATTTTGCTCGGCGCGCTTGGCGGTTTCGCCGGATTGTTGATTGCCATCTGGGGAATCGACTCACTGAAAGCTTTTCTGCCGAGCATTCCGCGCATGGACGAAATTTCGCCCGATCCTCGCGTCCTCGCGTTCACCGGCCTCATCAGTCTCGGAGTCGGTATCGTTGCTGGTTTGCTTCCGGCGTGGCGAGCTTCGCATCCGAATCTCGCGACGTCGCTGAATGAGGCTGCGCGTGGCTCAAGTGAAGGCGCCGCCGGCGGACGCACGCGCGCCGCGCTCGTCGTGATTGAGATTGTGCTGGCGCTCGTTCTCCTCGCGAGCGCGGGGTTGCTGGTCGAAAGTTTTCTGCGACTGCAAAAGGTTCCGGCCGGCTTCGATACGACCAACGTGATGACGGCGCGAGTCGCGCTGCCGGATTCAAATTACGGCAAGCCGACGCAAGTGGCCGAATTTTACAAAAAACTCCTCGAGCGCGTCTCCACTCTGCCTGGCGTGCAATCGGCCGGGGCGGCTTGGTGGATTCCGCTGAGCGGCAGCGAAATCAGTTTCAACTTCGATATCCAGGAACGTCCGATCCCGGCCGGTCAGCAACCCGTTGCCCAGGTGAACGTCGTCACCCCCGATTACTTCCAAGCTATGCGCGTCCCAATCCGGCGCGGGCGCGCATTCACTGATCGTGACGATCGAACTGCGCCGCAGGTCGCGATTGTGACCGAAGGTTTCGCGAAGCAGTTTTTTCCCGGCGAAGACCCAATCGGCAAACGCATCGTTCCGAATGGATCGGTCGATCCGGGAAAGCCCCCGGTGCGCGAGATTGTTGGCGTCGTCGCGGACATGCATTTGATCAGTCTACGTCTGCCGCCGAAACCGCAGATTTACGTTCCGCACCAACAATTCCCGATTGCGTCAATGTCGATCTTTGTTCGCTCGCGGCTCGATCCGAACTCGTTGACGGCCGCTTTGCGCGGAGCAGTCGGTGAAATCGACAAGGCCGTGCCGGTTTATCGGACGCAGACTTTGGCCGATTACATGTCCAAATCGATCGCTCAACCGCGGTTGAACGCGATGCTGGTCGGCCTGTTCGCGCTGATCGCGCTGCTCCTTGCCGCCGCCGGAATTTTCGGAGTGATGAGTTACTCGGTCACGCAACGCACCCAGGAAATTGGAATTCGTCTCGCCCTCGGCGCGCAACGTTACGATGTGCTGCGCCTCATCATTGTTCAGGGGATGCGCTTTGTCGGTGCCGGTCTTCTGCTTGGCTTGATCGGCGTTTTTGCCAGCACCCGTCTGCTCCAGAGCCTGCTTTTCGACATCGGCGCAACCGATTTGCCAACTTTGCTCGGCGTCGCTGCGATTCTCAGTGGTGTGGCTTTGGTAGCCTGCTTGTTGCCAGCGCTCCGAGCGTCACGCGTCGATCCAGTTATCGCTTTGCGCGCGCAATAGCTTTATTAGGAGCGCTCTACAAGACCTTGGTGTCGCATTGGTCATTTTCCGTAGCGAGTGATGGTGGATTTGGTTGTGATCGGATTGACACCGCGGCGGAAACGCGGTTGAGAGTTAGACGGTGACGAGAATTCTAATCGCGGACGATCAGCGCGACGTGCTCGAAGCGCTGCGCATTTTGCTGAAGGGCGAAGGTTATCAGACCGACGCAGTCACATCGCTCGCCGGCATCTTTAGCGCCCTGGGAAAAAAAGATTACGCGCTGCTGATGATGGACCTGAATTACACGCGCGACACCACCTCCGGGCAAGAAGGGCTCGAAGTCATTCCGAAAATCCAGGAGATTGACAATACGTTGCCGATCGTTGTCATGACGGCGTGGGCGACGATTAATCTCGCCGTTGAGGCCATGAAACGCGGCGCCCGCGATTTTGTGCCGAAACCCTGGGACAACGAGCGGTTGCTGGCAATTGTGCGCACCCAAATCGAGCTGGCCGGCGCATTGCGCAAAGGCCGTAAACTCGAAGCCGCCAATCAACTTTTGCGCGGTGGCATGCCAAATCTCATCGCGGAAGCGCCGGCGATGCGCCCGGTGGTGGATATGATTCCACGGGTCGCGCCCTCGGACGCGAACATTTTGATCACCGGCGAAAATGGCACCGGGAAAGGATTGGTCGCACAAGCGTTGCACGCGCTGTCGCCGAGAAATTCTCACAGCATGATCACGGTCAATATGGGAGGTCTTTCCGAAACGCTGTTCGAAAGCGAATTGTTCGGTCACGTGAAAGGAGCGTTCACCGACGCGAAGACAGATCGTGCCGGGCGCTTCGAACTAGCCGACGAAGGCACGCTCTTCATGGACGAGATTGCGAACATCCCGCTCAATCAACAGGCGAAATTGCTGCGTGTGATTGAGGCCGGCGAATTTGAACGAGTCGGTTCGTCCAAAACTTTGCGTGCAAATGTCCGGATCATTTCTGCCACGAACGCGAATCTGCATGATGAAGTCGCCGCTGGCCGCTTCCGGCAGGACTTGCTCTTTCGATTAAACACGATCGAGATCGCATTGCCGCCGCTGCGCGATCGGCGCGAAGACATCATGCCGCTAGCCAACTATTTTTTGCAGCAGCATGCGCGACGATACCGAAAAGAAATCACCGGGTTCGATGAGTCGGCGCGCGAGCGCCTCTTGCAACATTCTTTTCCTGGCAACGTGCGTGAACTCGATCACGTGATCGAGCGCGCCGTGTTGATGACGCAAGATCGACAAGTGAAAGCCCGCGATCTCGGCCTAACAAGCGCCGGCGGCGATTCGCGCAGTCTGGAGGAAATGAGCCTGGAAGAAGTCGAAGCATTTCTAATTAAAAAAGCGCTCGCGCGCAATGACGGCAATGCGCGCAAAGCAGCCGAAGCGCTTGGGTTAAGTCGCAGCGCATTCTATCGGCGGCTGCAACAATACGGTTTATGAACTGTAGAGGCAGCCGTGCCGGCTGCGACATTTTCGTTCTTGCAGGCGACACGCCTGCCATCACAGCCGGCAAATGAACCGTCCGCCGAAACATCGACATCGCCTTTCGCACGAGACTCGCCTGACTTGGCTCACTTTTGGAGCCGTTGCCCCGGCCGCCGCTGTCGCCCTTATCATTCTCTGGTCTGGCGATTACAGCGCAAAGGTGCAGTGGACGCTGACCATCTTCATCTTCGGTTGTTTTGTAGGATTCATCTCCAGCGCGCGCGAGCACCTTATCCGTCCGCTGCAAACGATGACGAATCTCTTGGCAGCCTTACGGGAGGGAGATTATTCAATTCGCGCACGCGGTGCTCGCGAAAATGATGCGCTTGGCGAGGCACTCCTCGAAGTTAATTTGCTTGGCGAAACGCTGCGTGTGCAGCGCCTCGGGGCGTTCGAAGCGACCGCGCTGCTTCGCACGATCATGGCCGAAATCGATGTCGGCGTGTTCACGTTCGATCCCGACCGGCGTTTGCGTCTGTTGAATCGCGCCGGCGAACATTTGCTCGGGCGGCCAATGGACAAATTGCTCGGACGAAGCGCTCAGGAGCTCGGGCTTGCGGTTTGTTTGGATTCGAATGAAGACGCGCCGCTCACGCTCGCGTTTCCGGGAGGTTCGGGACGTTGGGGCGTGCGGCGAAGTACATTTCGCGAGCGCGGTTTGCCCCATGAACTGCTCGTGCTGACCGATCTCAGCCGAACATTGCGTGAGGAAGAGCGCCGCGCCTGGCAGCGTCTTGTCCGCGTGCTCGGCCACGAGATGAATAATTCATTGGCGCCGATAAAATCCATTGCCGCAAGTTTGGAAGCATTACTGCGCCGCCAGCC
>DATMPQ010000067.1:0-18832 GCA_035567015.1 Chthoniobacterales bacterium
AACGAATTGGAGGTCGAGCACTTGATCGAAAACATCGACACGAAAGTTTCTCTCGGATTGCGCGACCGGGCGATGGTCGAGCTGCTTTACGCAAGCGGCTTGCGCATTTCCGAACTGGTGAACGCGCGGCTCGAGAATTTCAATCTCGAAGAACGAATCTTGCGCGTACTCGGCAAAGGAAATAAGACGCGCCTCGTACCCGTCGGCCGGAAAGCGTGCGAAGCGCTCGCCGCTTACTTGTCGGTGGAGCGGCCCAAGCTAGTGAAATGCCGTAGCGGCAGCGAAATTTTTCTTTCCGAGCGCGGCACGAAATTAACAACTGCGCGCATCTGGCAGATCGTGAAAAAGATTTCTCGCCACTCCGGATTGGGAAAGAATATTTATCCACATTTGCTCCGGCACAGCTTTGCCACGCATCTACTCGGCAACGGCGCCGACCTGCGCATCATCCAGGAAATGCTCGGCCACGCCGACATTTCGACCACGCAGGTTTACACACATGTCGATCAACAGCGATTAAAAGCCGTCCACCGGCAATTTCATCCGCGTGCGTAAGCGGAGGTTGATGGTTGATGGAAGGGGGCGCGAGTTCCTATTTTTCGTTAATTGATCCCGCGTCCAGCATCGAGTATCCAGCATCCAGCACTTATGAAACGCATTTTCCTTTCACTGATTGCCGGCGCTCTCGCAGCGCTTGCGATTTGGTACGGCGTACGCATTTCGGAAAAGACGTCGCACGCGGTCGTCAGCGCGCTTCTCCCGCGCGAAACGATTTTCGTCGCACACGTGCCGGACTTTAACCAAACGCGTAACCAGTGGCATCACTCCGACATTTACCAGATCTACCGCGAACCCACTGTGCAGGATTTTTTGCGCAAGCCGCTGGCCAGACTCCCGAAAACAGATGCGACTGCACAGACGCTACAGGAGATCGAGCAGCTCGATCCCAAAGATGCCTTCGTCGCGCTCATTTCCATCGACAATAACAATCCGAGATTTGCGGGCGGTTTTCGGTTTCGAGGAAGTCAGGATGCAGCGGAGGCGATTGTGGGTAAATGGCGAGCGAAATTGCTCGAAAAAAATCCAGCAGCGAAGCGCGAGAAGGTCGCCTACCAACAGCATCAGATCGAAACGATCGCCGCCGCTCCCTTCACATTGGCGACGGCTTATGACGGACACTGGTTTTTCGCCTCGAACGATGTCACGGAACTGAAAGCGCTGCTCGATCGCACCGATCGGCACAGCAAAGATCCGCAAGGTATGCTGGACGGGGGAGAGTCATATCGCGCAGCTGCCGCGCACATGCCATCGAGTTACGCGGCGTTTTTTTATCTACAACCAAAGGCTTTTGCCGACAAACTCGCATCGCTCCGCGCGGCCATCGGACAGCGGATCACGCCTGACCAACGCACCATGGTTGAGAAGGTCCGAGCGATTTGTGGGACGACCCGGTTCGAGAACGGGAAAATCCGCGATGTCATCTTCGTCGGCATGCCGAAGCTGGAACAAGATGCGACGCTCGATCGATCTTCCCTGACGCTGGCAACGAAGGACACGTTTTTCTACCTTGCGATGCTGCTCAACCTCGGACAAAAGATCGACGCGATCAATCAGACGGCCGGCATTGGCGGCAGAGTGCAGCAACTTTTTCAGACTCTCTCCGCCAACGGGATTACAGCGGATGATTGGAAGGCCGCGTTCGGATTGGAATTGGGATCTTTCGCCGACTGGCCGGCCAATGCGCGCTGGCCATCGTTACTCCTGGCGCTGCCGGTCAAAGACACCACCAAAGCCAGCCAGATTGTCGAGGCCCTCACCAAAGTGGACGAAGACGCGACCTGGACACGAATGGAAAAAAACGGCGTGCACTATTTCTCGATGCAATCCCCCGCCAGTTTCGTCCCAATCACGCCGTCATTTGCGTTGTCGAATCGAATCCTGGTTGCAGGTTTGGACCGGGTCTCGGTGGAGGAAGTGATGAAGCGTGCCGGCATCTCGGCAGCGGATCTATCGAATTCGCAGGTCTATTCGGCTGCGGCGCGATCCGTTCCGGTGCCGACGAACTTTTTTGCCTATGTCGATACTGCTCTGCTCTATTCGCGGCTCGATGCGACTCTGCGCCCCATGCTGCTGATGAGCGCGGCGTTTATGCCCAAGATGAATGATTATGTCGATGTTAGCAAGCTTCCCGCACCCGAGGTCATTACCAAACATCTCAGCCCGATCGTTTCATCACAGAGATATGAGCGCGACGGTTATATGGCCGAATCGGTTGGACCAGTCACGTCGAATCAGGCAGCGATAGGTTTGGGCTTGCCTGCCGCATTTTGGGCGATCGGTTGGCAGCGGGGCCGCTAGCGGCGCGCCATTTCGGCGCTATCTCTTGTTAATCGCGGCCGGGCTGAGAAATATGCTGCGTTCTCGCCAAAATGTGTTATCCTTCTCGGCCTATGGCCATTCTAAAGAAAAATGCATTCTCCCGCCGCGTCCCCGATCTCGTAACGGAAGAACTGGTAGCGGTACTCTCCCGGCGCGCCTCATTCGAGTTCAAAGAACTTTTCGACATCGTGCACGAAAATCTCCGGGCGCGAAACGCCGCCAGCGGCGGCGAGGAAATGCTGCGGCTGCGAGCCTATGAGAAGCTGCAAAATCTGGTCGCGCGCGGCGCGGTCAAAAAGAATGGCAAGAAATACAAAGGCCTTCCCTCGGCGCTGGCGCATGCGATTGCACCGCAGAACGGGCATCTCGCCGCAAGCGTAAGGTAGTCGATTAACGGCGCGCCAATTTTCGGGCAACGGCGAATGCTGCGAGAATACCTGCCTGTTCTCTTGCAAATGATCGTGGCGATAGGTTTTGCCGCCTCCGCTTTGCTCGTAAGCGTCGCGGTCGGAAAAACGGGCAAACGCACCCGGGCGAAAGATAGCGCGTATGAATGCGGCATGGTGCCGCAAGGCGGGGGACAACCGAGGTTCAGCGTAAGATTTTATCTCGTGGCCATGCTCTTCATCCTTTTCGATCTGGAGATCGTGTTCATGTATCCATGGGCGGTCGTTTACAAAGAGGCGATTGCGCAGAGCAGCCTCATCTGGTGGAGCATGCTCAGCTTCATCTCGATCTTGATGGTCGGCTACGTTTACGCGCTCAAAAAAGGCGCGCTGGACTGGAAAAAATAAGCGCGACGCGCCCGGCGAATCGACATTGTCCAGAGTCACGGGATTCACACTTGCGCCTCCCACTGGAACCGCCTAATACCTTTAGCCTCCATGGTTCACCACATCGTCCTTTATAAGCTCAGGCCAGAAGTCACTCCCGCCCGCATTGAGGAAATGATGATGAATACCCGCATGCAGCTTTTGAAAATCCCCGAGGTGTTGAGCATCAAGTGCGGGAAACGGATCGATCCGGAATTGCCCTGGCCCTTCTTTATCGCGATCGATTTCGAGTCGATGGATAAGTACGCCATCTTCCGGGAAGACCCCGTTCACGTGAAGTTCATGGAAGAAGTGATCAAGCCGAACACGGCCGATTCTCTCACTCTGGATTTCGAGATGGATCCCGGCAAAGACGTCCGGTTCTCGTAATTGTAGTCGATCTTGGCGGAAGCCGCGTTGCTATTTCACTGCGGCGCGCTTAATCATCGGGCGCGATGCGACTCGGCTACCTCTACTCGCGCTATCCGGTCATCTCGCAGACCTTTTGCGATACCGAAATGCTGGCCCTGGAACGCTTTGGCCTGGCCCTTGAAATTGGCTCAGTCTATTCTCCCCTCACCAGTTTGCGGCACGAGCATATCTCCCGCCTTCGCGCGCCGATTCACTACGCGCCGCCGCAGCAAATTCTGCGAATCTGGGAAAAAAATGCAAAGGTGAACGGCAAGTGGCCCAGCGCACTTGTCGATCTTCACGAGCGGAAATATGGCGGGCGCTTCAAGTCCGAGCAACGTGCGCGTAATGCCCTCTACTTCGCGGACCTTTTTACGCGCAACGGCGTGGATCACTTTCACGTCCACTTCGCCAACCGCGCCGCGCACACTGCGCTTTTCCTGAAAGAAATTTCCGGCATCCCCTTCAGCGTCACCGCGCACGGCCAGGATTTCATGATCGATCTGGAAAACGACGATCTTCTGCGCGAAATCTGCGCCGCGGCGGAGTTTGTCGCGGCTGAAACCGATTACAGCTGCGAGTTGCTTTGCCAACGCTGCCCAGATTCCGCGGCGAAGATCCACCGGGTCTACAACGGGATCGATCTGGAACGATTCCCGCCTCCGCTTCCAGCGACGATGAATCCCGCGGCGCGAATCCTCAGCGTTGGCCGGCTTGTTTCGTTCAAAGGATTCGAACTCCTCATCAACGCGTGTGCGGAATTGACGCGCCGCGGTCTTGATCTTACCTGCGAGATCGTTGGCGACGGACCGCTGCGCGAAAATTTTCAAGCAGAGATCGACAAGGCGAACCTCTCTTCGCGAATCGCTTTGGTCGGCTCATTGTCACAAGGCGCGGTTTTCGAAAAACTGCGCGCTGCCGATATCTTCGCGCTCGCTTCGGTGGTCGATGGTCAGGGCGCAAGTGATGTCTTCCCGACCGTAATTCTGGAGGCGATGTCCGCTGCGCGCCCGGTCGTTTCGACCCGGCTCGCTGGTATTCCCGAATTAGTCGTCCACGAAGAAACGGGATTGTTGGTACCGCCCGGCGACGCCACCGCGCTAGCCGATGCGCTCGAGCCATTGATACGCGATCCCGCGCTGCGATTGCGCTACGGTCAGGCCGGACGCGGGCGAATAGAGAAGCATTTTCGAATCGAGAAAACAGTCGAGCCGTTGCTGCAACTGTTGGAGATGCCGTCCGTCGCGCAATGCGAACCAGCCGCTCAACATTCTGTCCACCAGATCGCCTATTTGATCGATCGCTGGCCGGACGAAGATTTGCCGCTCCTCCAGCGCGAGCTTCACGAGATGAAGCGACGCAACATCTCGATCGTGCCGTTCGTGTGCGAGTTGAATTCCACGGCGCGTTTTACTCACACCATGGAACAGTGGGCGGAGCGGCTGGAATTTTTGCCCGACGCAATGGCAATCGAAGCAGAGTGGCGGGCGAACCGCGTCCTCACGCAAAAATTGGAACAGAAGCGAGCAAACGAAGACGAGCGCGCACCAGCCGCGAGTTTCCTGCGGCAGGCGCGTTTTGCTCTCGCATTGCGCAAACTGCTCCCGGAGAAAGAAATTTCGCACCTCCACGCGACCAGCTCGCGCGCACTCCTTTGTGCGCTCATCTTGCGGGAGATTGTCGATGTTACAGTCAGCGCCACGATTGAGCCGCGACCGGAACTGCCGCAAAGTTGGATCAAAAGCGCGTTACGCCGATGCGAGGGCGGACGGCTGAGTGACCGCAAAATGAACCCTCGTCGCGGCAGTTCATTTCTCTTCGACAAGGCATCGCGTGTTTCCTTTCCAACGAAAACAATCCGGCAGCTCGAAGAAAAAATCGGGATCAATTTGACCAGACACGCGAGTTTCTGGCAGGAATGGTCGGAGTTGCTGGCGCGATGGAGCCGCAAGAGCGCGGAGAGAAAACCAAAAACAAGCTCATGAACAAGAAAGCCATTCTTCTCGCCGGTGGCGCCGGGACCCGTCTCTTTCCCCTCACCAAAATCGTCTGCAAACAGCTTCTCCCCATTTACGACAAGCCGATGATCTGCTATCCGCTCGCCACGCTCATGCTGGGCGGTTTGCGTGAGGTACTCCTCATTTCGACACCGAAAGACGTGCCGATGCTCCGCAGTTATTTGGGTGACGGCGCGCAACTCGGCATCCGCATCGAGTACGCGGAGCAGCCGAAACCGGAAGGGATTGCCCAGGCTTTTTTGATTGGCGCGAAATTCATCGGCCACTCCGGCGCATCGCTCATTCTCGGCGACAATATTTTCTATGGGAAACTTGACTTCTATCGCGCCGCTCTCGAGCTCGAGCGCGGCGCGTGCATTTTCGGATATCAAGTGCGCGACCCGCAACGTTACGGCGTGGTCGAATTCGATGCCGCGGGCAAGGCCGTCAGTCTGGAGGAGAAACCGAAACAGCCGAAGAGTCATTTCGCCGTGCCAGGGCTTTATGTTTACGACGAGCGTGTGGTCGATCTCTGCCGGACGCTGCGGCCGTCGGCACGCGGCGAACTAGAGATTACGGATTTAAATTTGCTTTATCTCAAACAGAACGAGCTGCACGTGAAGTTGCTCAGCCGCGGCATGGCCTGGCTCGATACTGGCACGCAAACGACTCTGCTCGATGCCAGTAATTACATCGCGACCATCGAACATCGACAGGGAATGAAGATCGCATGTCTCGAGGAGGTGGCGCTCCGCATGGGTTTCATTACTCAGTCCGATCTTGCAGCAATCATCGATCGCCTACCGAAGAACGAATATCGCGACTACCTGCGGCTGGTTTGCGACGAAGGACCGGGCGTTCTTCACCCCGAACCGCAAGGCTAAACTTATTTGGGCTGCTCGCGCAGCAGATGGCTCGTGTCGGCAAGTACCTTTGTAACCGCGTCCGCCTCCGTCGCATCGTAATAGCCGCGGATTTTGCCATGTCGATCCACCAAAATCATTCGGGTGCTGTGCACAGGCCTTCCGATTTCCTCGCTCCCATCTGAGACCGCGAGTTTGAATCCCTTCTCCGAAAGATTGTAAATCGCGGACTGCGCACCGGTGAGAAAGTCCCAGCGGCCCGGTTCAGCCAGGAGCTTCTCCGCGTAGCCGAGCAAAACCCTCGGGGTGTCCCTTGCCGGATCGACCGTAAACGAGACAAGATGTACGTCCGTTTTCTCCAACGGTTTTTGCAACTCGCTCATCCGCGTGCTGATCATCGGGCATGGCCCGGGACAGGTCGTGAAAATAAAATCCGCAATCCAGATTTTCCCATTCAACTGTGCTGAGCCGAAAGGCTGACCATTTTGGTTGATGAGTTGAAAAAGTGGAACCGTGCCATAGGACTCGACCGCGCGATTGGCGAAATGGTTTACTTGAGCGCGCCAGACAAAGAAAAACACCGTCGCAACAACCAACGGACTGCCGAGCAGCACCGTTTTCCAGACGAGCGCGCTCCGAGACGGCGCGCGATTCAACGGCATTGAGACAGCGTTCATGCTTTAGTCAGCACCAGCGCGCCGAGGAGCAGCGGCAGATATACGATCGATGCGATGAATAAGGCCCGCGCCGCGCGCGCGGTTCTTCTCCGGTGAAATTGCATGGCCACAGCGATAAACAAGCCGCCGAGCGCAAACGCGATCGGAACGTAAATTGCGTTCGCGAGGCCGAGATAAGCCGGTACCGCTCCGACGATGAGAAGCAGCATGCAAAACAGAACGCTTTGGCTAGAGCTGCGCGCTCCGGTCTCATCACCGCTCGACATCATTCGAAATCCGGCGCGCGCATAATCTTCACGATACATCCAGGCCAGGGCGAAAAAATGAGGCATTTGCCAGAAAAACAGAATCGCGAACAGACTCCACGCACCGGCATCGAGCGTTCCCCGCGCAGCCGCCCAACCAATGATCGGCGGAATCGCGCCGGGAATTGCGCCGACCAGGGTGTTCGTGGTGCTGATTCGTTTCAGCGGCGTGTAAGCGAAAATGTATAAGATAATTGTCAGCGCCGCGAGACACGCGGTCACCGCATTGCAAGCAAACGCGAGGTAAATGATTCCGGCGATTGCGAGCAGCGTGCCAATCAGAAGCGCATCGCGCGCGAGCATTCTGCCGGCGGGGATCGGGCGTGTTCTCGTGCGGTGCATCAAGGCATCCGCCCTCCGCTCCCACCATTGATTGAGCGCGGCGGCACTCGCTGCGGCCAGCGCCGTTCCGAACACAACGTGAAAAAGCCCGAAGTAACTGATCGGATTTTTTGCGCCGAGATAATAACCGACCGCGGTCGTAAGCAGGACAAGCAACGTGAGACGCGCTTTCACGAGCTGAGCAAAATCGGTCGCGGCTCGATTACGCACTGCCAGCGCGCCGTTCGCGTCGGAGATAGTCTCGATCGCAGCCGTTTTCATGCGACGGCGGTTCCCCGCTGTTCGATCGGGTGCGTTGCCGATCTTGCATTTGGATGCGCCGGCAAGATTCGCCTGCAAATCGCGTAAATGCTCACGCCGAAAGATAGCATGATCGCGCCCACCGCGACATGCGCGGTGGCAATATCGGCGGCTTTGTTGCTCCAAATCGCCCAGGCGCCGAGCGTAAGCTGGCCAAACAATAGAATGAGCCACCAGATCGACAATCGCTTGAGTGGCGCAATGTGCCGAGCGTTTTTCCAAACACGAAAACAAAACGCGATCACAGCCACGGCTATGATCGCGGCAAGAAATCGGTGCGCCATTTGTAACCAAATTTGAAACGCCGTCACGTCCGATAAAGCGCGCGCGTCTCGCCAGGCGTTGATCTTCGCGAGCGCGGTCGCGCTTGTGTCCGGAATCCACCCGCCATTTGCGGTCGGAAAATCGAGAATGGACAGATCGCGATGTTGATGACGCATGGTCGCGCCAAGAGCGAGCTGGACATAAATCGCAATCGTCGTTGCCAGCGCGATCATTTTGATGGACCCAAAGTTTGTCGGATCGGCAAACACATTCGCAGGCGATCGCCAAAAGTTGGTGGTCACGACCGCGATCACCACGAGCAATCCGAGAAATGCTTGCGCGAGACAAGCATGGAAAATTCCGATCTCAGCTTTCAACATCGTGACGCGCAGTCCGCCAAGGACGCCTTGCAGAATGACAGCTGCGACTGCGATCACGCCGAGATTACGCACCCATTCTCGATCTTCGCTGCGCCAAAGCCAGACTGCGAGAATGACGGTGAGGAACCCAACCGCCGATGCAATCAGGCGATGGGTGTGTTCAAAAAAAATCCCGCCGATCCATTTCGAGACGGGAAACAAGAACATGTTGTAGCCAAACGTAGTCGGCCAATCCGGCACGGCGAGCCCGACACCTTTGCTCGTGACCATGCCCCCACTGCAAATGAGAAACAGGGTCGCGACTGAAGTCAACCACGCGAAGCGATTGAGCCATTTGTTGTAGCGGCGGTCTGAGACCGTCGCACTATTCGAGATCGACCTGCCCACGGTTGGAAAATAACCGGGATAAAAATAAATGCGACGGTCACAGACCGCCGCTACAGAGGGGCCATCTATCCGTGAGGGCTCGGAGACGCTGCTGGCGCTGGCGGCTTGTTTTCTTGTTGCGCGTTTGGATTCTCGGTCTTCGGCGCGCCTGGCGGCGGTGCGCTCTGTGTTCCGGCGAGCTCAGCGCGTTCTTTGAGCCACGCTTGATAATCCGCTGGTGAATCGACCACCAGCGTCCCCTTCATCCCGTAGTGACCGAGCCCGCAAAGTTGGCCGCAAATCACTTCATAGGTTCCCGTTTTAATTGGCTTGAACCACAGCGGAATGAGCGAACCGGGGATTGCGTCCGCGGCGATGCGCATGCTCGGCAGGAAGAAGTCGTGGATTACATCTTTGGATGAAAGCTCGATGATTACCGGGCGATCCACCGGAACATGCAGTTCGCCAAGCGTCACAATATCGTCTTTACCAGCAGGATCGTTCGGATCGAGGCCAAGAGGATTTGAATTCGTGACCAAGTTGACATCGCGTCGGCCAAACTGCCCATCCGGTCCAGGCAAGTGAAAATTCCAGCTGAACTGTTGGCCGACGACGTGGACAAGAATCGCGTCCTTTGTCTCCGGAAATTCGTTTACCCGTCTTGCCCAAAGTGGAATCGCGAACCCGAGCAGCAGAACTGCCTCGATCAAGACAACGGAAAATTCCAGGTGCGTTGAGATGCCGCTGCGCACGCCTTCATGATCGGCGGCGGGATGGCGACTCTTGTGGAAGCGAATCAGAACAAAGATGAAAAACGCCGACCAGCCAAAGAATAGCACGCTCATGAACCAGTGGCTGAACTCGATGATGTGGTCGATCTGGTAGCCGTGCTCGGAAGCGTTGGGCGGTTGGCCGAGGAATTCGTTGATGAGCGCCAGGCTACTCATACTTTTCCAAATCTTCGTCGGTGATTTCCTGATGCGGCTCGAGCGGCATCCGACCATGGCGCCAAATATGAAAACTGAACGCGCCGATTCCACCCAGGACCGACATCACAGCTCCAAAAAGAAACCAGATCGCAACCGCCATGTGCTCGGTCGATTTTCCATCCTTGGCGCCGTAACAGAACGGACACGCCATCGCCTGCCCGAGCGGCGAAAAGATGGACAAGAGCAAGATCGACAAAATTTTCGCTTTCATGTAATGATGCGGAGCCGTTTCATTTTCCGGTAAAACCAAACGCCGTAAACGACCAGCGCGACGGCGGCAGCAAATGAGCAGATCGCGCCGGCAAGATAAATCGGCGCGCCTTCCACGAGATCGACCCAAATGCACCAGCCTCCAACTCCGAGCGCGAGCAGGGTTGAGAACACGATGAAGACGATGTGAAAACCTTTCAGTGACATTTAACGAACGACCGGGTAGTCGTACCATGCGAGAAAGATAAGCCAGAAGAGTCCGAGCACAAAAAAACCGGTGAAAACGAGGACGCGATAGATAAGGCGTTTTTCCGCCGCGAGATGCATGAAGATTGCCGCGACCAATCCCGCCTTTAGCGTCGCAACGAGCATGGCCACCGCGATGTTCGCCTTCGGCGTGCCAAAGTTCACGTAGGAAAGAGCGACCGTGATCGCGGTGAAGCTGAGCAGGAGCGCACCCACCATCAAGTAGCCTCTGACGTGTTTCTGCACGTTGTGCGCGTATTCCTCGTGCTCGCTCGGGTCTTGTGAAATGTCAGGCGGGTTGTTCATGGTTTAGAGCAAATAGAAAAGCGGGAACACGAAAATCCAGACTAGATCGACAAAGTGCCAGAAGAGGCCGCAGACCTCGACGCGGTTGGCCAAATGTTCGGGATTACGCTGGTAAAGCCTTTTACTGACTGGAAGCCACATGTAAATGAACACGAGGACGCCACCGAGCACGTGCATTCCATGCAAACCGGTAATCGTGAAATAGCTGGCAAAATATGCACTGTGCGTTGGCAAAAACATGGTCGCGCGCTCCACGTCTTCCTTTTCGATCTTCGCGATTTTGTCGGTGGGCGGGACGTAGAAAAAATGCGGCCGGTCCAAAGCGGGATTGGTTGGATCGGCGTTGACCGGATCGAGCGCGACTTCGTATTCCTTGATGTTGGGATCGTTCAGCGCCGCGTGATTGTGCAGGTGTCCGCTGATCTCGAGACGCGGTGGCAGACCTCTCTCGGTCGCGTGCTTGTTTCCGAGATACGGTTCATATTTTTCGAGCGCTTCCGGTTTAATGTAAGCGCCGAAGTGTTCGAACTTCTGCGGCCACTCGTAAACGAGTTTAACGGTCAAAAAAATCACGCCGCATAAAATCGTGGCCAGCATGTACCACCAATAAGCACGGTAGCGGCGCATCTTCAGCGCAGCCCAGGCCAACACCACGGTGACCGACGACATGATGAGGATCGCCGTGTTCATCGTGCCAACGGGCACATTGAGCAATCCGTGCGGCCATTCTCCGGGCCGAGCATCGAGTCGCAAAAAAATGTAGGCGGAGAAAAGTCCGCCGAAGAGCATTATTTCCGAGGCGAGGAAAAGCCAGATGCCGACCTTGGCGTTCCAAAGGCCGGTGTCCGGCCGCGTGGAAATTGTGTACGGGATCTCCATTCGTTAGGCTACACGAGCACTGGTTGCTCGACGGTCTTGCGCCGCGTGCGCTCGGTCGGTTCAACCGGCTCGTTTTGCATGGTGAAATCGCGCTCGCCACCAGGCAGGCTGTATTCGTAGGGGCCGCGATAAGCCACGGGCGTCGTAACGAAATTTCCATGGGGCGGAGGCGACGGCGCGGTCCATTCCAGCGTGGTCGCTTCCCATGGGTTGTCGTTCACCTTTTCTCCATGCTTGATGCTCCAGAAAAAATTGATAATGAACGGAATTTGCGCCAGGCCCATGATCCAGGCGGCCCATGAGATTGGCGTGTTCCATTGAAATCCGCTCAGACCCCAAATGTGTTCACCGGAGAGAGTCCAACCCTGCCCGCCGTCGTACCAGCGCCGGTGCATGCCGGCCATTCCCTGCAAAAACATCGGCAGAAAAATTACGTTCATGCAGATGAGCGACGGCCAGAAATGCACTTTGCCCCAGAACTCGTTCATCCTTCGCCCCGTTGCTTTCGGGAACCAATAATAGATGCCGGCAAACAGACCGAAGAGCGTGCCGGGCGCGACGATGTAATGAAAATGCGCGATCACGTAGTAGGTGTCGTGCAGATAGAGATCGGCCGAATTAAAGGCCAGTGGAATGCCGGTGAGGCCGCCGATTCCGAACATGGGCAGGAAGGCGGTCGCAAAAAGCATCGGGACGTTGAACCGGATCGAGCCGCCCCAGAGCGAAATGAAAAATGCGCTCAAAATGATGACCGACGGAATCGAGATGAGCAGCGTGGTCGTCTGGAAAAACGCGCTCACCGTCGTGCCCATGCCAGTGAGCCACATATGATGCGCCCAGACGACGAAAGACAAAAAACCAATCACGAGCACGGAAAAGACGAGCGATTTGTAACCCCAGAGCGGTTTGCGTGAATTGTTGGCCAGAATTTCACCAACGATTCCGAATGCCGGCAAAATCAGCACGTAAACCTCCGGGTGTCCGAGGAACCAAAAGAGGTGCTGCCACAAAAGCGGACTGCCGCCGCCGCTAATGTCCATTTTCACGCCGTTGACGATGAGACCGCTCGGCAGGAAAAAACTCGTGGCCGCCACGCGGTCCATCAACTGCATGATGATGGCGGACTCGAGTGGCGGAAACGCCAGCAGCAACAAAAACGCCGTAACGAATTGCGCCCAAACGAAAAACGGCAGTCGCATCCAGGTCAGCCCTTTGGCGCGCAATTGAATGATGGTGGTAATGAAATTGATCGCACCGAGCAACGACGACGTGATTAGAAAAATAAATCCCACTAGCCAAAGCGTCTGGCCGTTAAAAAATGGATTAAGGCCCGGGCCTCTGTTCGAGATCGCCGCCAGCGGCACGTAGGAAGTCCAGCCGCTTTGTGCCGCGCCGCCCGGCACGAAGAAACTGATGAGCATGACCACGCCACCAACCGCGAACGCCCAGAAACTCGCGGCATTGACTTTCGGGAACGTCATGTCCGGCGCGCCGATTTGCAGTGGCACGACGAAATTGCCGAACGCCGCGAACGCCACCGGCACAACGCCCATAAAGATCATGATCGTGCCGTGCATCGCGCCTAACGAGTTATAAAACTCGGGCGTCATCTTGCCGTCCGGCATGGTGTTCGGACCGAAGAAATACGGCAGCCACCTGCCGATTACCGGTAGCGCCTGGCCGGGATAAGCCAACTGCCACCGCATCAGCATCATCAGGCAAAAACCGAAGAGCAGAAAAACCAGGCCGCAGAGGCCGTATTGAATGCCGATCATTTTGTGGTCGGTGGAGAAAATGTATTTTCGCCACCACCCAAGCTCATGATGCTCGTGTTCGGCGTCGTGTTGCTGTGGATCGTGATGCGTTGCCAGAGAGGTGGAAGCGTCCATTTCGGGAGAAAGTTACCCTGTCAATATCAAGAGAGAAATTGAGTTTGCAAAGCGCGAAATTCACGAAAATCCGCGCGGCGCTCGCGTCTCACGCGTTGGTTTCGGCGTCCTGCCGAAATGATCTCTGCAACAGATGTCGATCTTGCCTATGACCGAGGCGATTGTCGCAAGCGCTCTTGGCGTTGCAACTCCCGCTGAATCATCTGCTCCCGGCGCGATCCAAGCCAGCGATACGAGTAAACGTTCAACCCATGGGCCAGCAATCCGATTCCCCATCCAAGAATGACCCATGGAAACCAGAGATGGTCCGGGCTTTTCAAGAGATTAAGGATCGCGAGCAACACGTTCGCCACCACGTAAATCATGGCGTGCCGGTAAAACGCCAGCTGCGTTTCCACCCGCCAGGCCGCCCGTCGATATGCGATGTCGTCCATGCCGCAATGTCAACATGCCGAGCTCAAAATTGCCAGCGCAAACTGGTGCAGAGGTGCATTGGCTTTCAACGTGAGCAAAAGCTCCCGGCCACTCACTAGTCACTAATCACGATTCACTTTTTTGATTCCACCACTTCGACAATTGCGCCTCCGGAATTTCCGGGATCGCTCTGCCTGCTTTATCGTAGTGCGATGTATCGTTAAACAACGTCAACCGTGCCCGAGTCGCGTCCCGAAAATCGACGATATTTAGCGCGGCTGGTTTTTGGTCGAGATTATCACGATAGCGGCGCGGATCGAAACCGAGCAGCGAGCTGAGCAAAAGCCGGATGGTCGCTTTGTGCGACACGATTAGAATATTTTTGCCGGGATACTCGCGGACCAGCTCGATCAACGCGGGCAGAGCGCGCGCCGTCACAGCGAGACCGCTTTCGCCGCCCAGCGGCGCAAACGTGTACGGGTCCTTCTCCCATTCCGCGGCTTCTTCCGGAAAACGTTTTTCCACTTCGCGCCGAGTCATCTGTTCCCAGCGGCCATGGTTAATTTCTCGGAACCCATCGCGCGTCTGCACTTCCAGCCCATGCGGCCCGGCCAGAATTTGTGCCGTTTCAACGGTGCGGCCGAGCGGCGACGCGTAAACCGCCGCGATCTTTTCGCGGCTCAAGCGTTCCGCCAACCGCTGCGTTTGTTCGCGGCCTTCATCGGAAAGTGCAACATCGGTCGCGCCAGCAAACCGATCTTCCGCGCTCAAAACCGTGGCGCCGTGCCGCACCATGAAGACCCGCGTTCCTGTTGACGTCATACGCTCGACTTCTCATGACGTAAATCATGCAAAAAAGAAAGTTAAACCGGATGGAATCGACCTGCGGCTGCCAGCCGGCCATCAATTTGCGGCACCCTCTGTATGGACGCGCGATTTTGACCGGGCGCGTCAGCCTCGCCGATCAATGCCGCTTTCCCATGACAAACCGGAGGAGGACGATCAGAGCGCCTGCCAAAACCAGCGCAGACCGGCGCCGCCTCTTGGCGAGAGAAGGCGCAGAAGCCGAGGATGGCAATGTTACCTCGCCATTGTCTTGTATGATGGCCATGATCTCATCGTAGAGATGTCGCACGCCCTCCTTACGGACCTTCGGCTTTGAGGTGCCTTTCACTGGCTCGGCTAGCGAAAGCATTTCGCCTGCCATCGACTTGCCGTGGAGACAGATTCAGGTTTCCTGTCTGAGCGTTACAGTGACTTCGGCACAGCGAGAGGTATTCGCCGCCACGGGTTGCGACGTCCGGTTCGATAATCTGACGCGACAACTCTTCGCCACCGATGCGTCAATTTATCAAATCGAACCGATCGGCGTAGCCTTCCCGCGCAGCGCGCAACAAGCTAGCGCCGTGATCCGCGCAGGGGCGGATGCGGATATTTCCATCACGCCCCGCGGCGCGGGCACGAGTCTGGTGGGAAACGCCATTGGCGAAGGGTTGATTGTCGATTTTTCGCGCTACAACCGGCAGATCACCGATCTCGATTTGGGAAAACGTACCGTGCGTGCTGGCGCGGGTGTCGTGCTCGATCAGCTCAACGCGTTTCTCAAGCCGCACGGATTTTGTTTCGGCCCGGATGTGGCGACCAGTTCGCGTGCCACCGTTGGCGGAATGATCGCCAACAATTCCTCCGGCGCGCACGTCCCGGTTTACGGAACAACCGCCGACCATGTTGTTTCGACCGAAATTGTTCTGGTCGATGGACGAATCCTGAACGTCGGTCCCGGATTCGATTCGTTAAACGCGGAACGCGACAAGATCGACAATCTCATTCTGGCGTGCGCCGGCGAAATGGCCGAGCGCATGCCGCCGGGTTTGCTGAAACGCTGGCCCGGATATGGGATCGAGAGATTTTCGCGCGCGCCGAACAATCTTAACGAAATTCTGGCCGGCAGCGAAGGAACTTTGGCCGCAATTTTCTCCGCCGAACTGAAAATCTCACCGCTGCCGCGCGAGAAAGGTTTAGGCCTCATCTTCTTCGCATCGGTTGACGATGCGATGCAGGCGACAGTCGAGCTCCTTGATCTTAAGCCGGCGGCGATCGAACACATTGATCGTCCGCTGCTCGATCAAACGAAGAGCCAGTTGCATTTCCAGGCCGCGCGCGACCTCCTCGAACTCGATTCGGAACCGTGCGAATCGATCCTGCTCGTCGAGTTTTATGAGGATGTCGCCGAGCGGTTGGCGCTCTTGCAATCGAGAAAACTCGGATTGCGCACAAGAATCCTAACGGACCCACACCAGATGGATCTCGTTTGGTCGGTGCGGAAAGCGGGGCTCTCACTTTTGACAGGATGCATTGGCGCGGCCAAACCAGTCGCATTTATCGAGGATGCGGCCGTGCGCCCGGCGCAATTGCCCGATTATGTGCGCGGCCTGCAATCGATCATGAAACCGCCCGGATTGAAAGCGAGTTACTACGGACATGCTGCCAGCGGGTTGCTTCACGTCCGACCCGTGCTCGACCTGCACAGCGCGGCCGATCTAAAGAAATTCCGGCAAGTCGCGAATGAGACTTCAGCGCTAGTCAGGCAATTCAAAGGCTCGCTTTCTGCCGAGCACGGAGTCGGCACGGCGCGCACTGAATACATGCGCGAGCAACTCGGCGATGAGCTGCTCGGCGTGATGCGCGAAATCAAACACGCGTTCGATCCGAAAAACATTTTCAATCCCGGCAAAATCTTTGAGGTAGGGACGCCGGACTGCCCCGAAAGCTTTCTGGGGTCGGCGCAGCGCGCCGACCCTACCAAAATCGACAATCACTTCCGCGAGAACTTCGAGCGGCCGCTCCGCCTTCCGTTCACGCCACGACTTGCATTTGCGTTCAAAGACGGCTCGTTCATCGGCAATCTCGAGCAATGCAACGGCTGCGGTGGCTGCCGCAAAGACACGCCGATCATGTGCCCAACGTTCATCGCCACGGGCGAAGAAATCATGTCAACGCGCGGACGCGCCAACATCATTCGCGCCGCGCTCGAACTGCGCACGACTGGTCGTGATCCGCTGCGCTCCGCCGAATTAGACGCTGCGCTGAGCAATTGTCTCTCCTGCAAAGGTTGCACGCCGGAGTGTCCATCCAACGTGAACCTCGCGTTGCTCAAAGCGGAAATGCTTTACGCGCGGCATCAGCGCGATGGCTTGCCGTTGCGCGAGCGAATCTTCAGCTCGGTCGATTTGTTAGGCCGATTCGGCTGCGCGACGCCGCGATTCGCAAATGCAATTGTCGATCTTGCGCCGATGCGCGCGATCATCGAGAAGATGCTCGGCATTTCCGCGAAGCGTTCGCTGCCGCATTACGCAAGCGAACGGTTCGATCGCTGGTTTGAAAGGCGAAAGGTAGGGACATCGCGCTGCGATGTCTCCCGCACTGCGGGACAGCGCGGCGTCCCTACCAAAGGCCCGGTCATTCTTTGGGACGATACGTTTGTGCGCTATCACGAGCCGCACATTGGTATCGCGGCGGTAAAAGTGCTCGAAGCGCTCGGCTTTGAAGTTGCGCTCGCGAAAAATCGGAAATGTTGCGGGCGCCCGGCGTTCAGTCAGGGAAATCTCGATGCCGCGACGCAGGCTGGAGAACACAATGTCGATCTTCTAAATTCTTTGTCCTCTCAACTCTCAACTATCAACTCTCAACAAGCGGCAACGCCGATCATTTTCCTGGAGCCGTCGTGCTGGTCGATCTTCGTGGATGATTACCGCGAGCTGAAGATCGATAATGCAGAGAAGGTCGCGGCGCGCTGTTTTCTATTCGAGAAATTCATCGACGATTTGCTCGATCGAGAACCAGATGCGCTGCAATTCAAACTCCGACAGTCGTCGCGAGTAGAGAATCGGCAGGTTAACGTGGCGATCCATCCACATTGCCACGCTAAGTCGCTGATGAATCCCGCCTTCATGGCGCGGCTGGTGGAGCGGTTGCCGGGACGAAAAGCGACGCTGCTCGATACCGGCTGTTGCGGAATGGCCGGCGCCTTTGGTGCGCTCGCCGAGAAATACGAATTGTCAGTTCAGGTCGCTGCCGATTTGCTCAGAAAGATCGAGAACGAAAAGCCGGACGCGGTTGTTGCATCCGGCACAAGTTGCCGGCACCAAATTGTCGATCTTACAAGTACGCGGCCAAAGCATATGGCGGAATTGATCGCAGAAGCAATTGCGTAACTACGTTTCGGATGAACGGGCGGTGCTGGACTCGCGCCGGCGTTGGCAGCGTCGTGCCATCTTCGATCTACTTGTCTTACTCACCAGAGCTTCTTCGATTACCACGTTCTTGTGCTGGCGCGGCCGCGTCCCCTACGACGAAACAACCTACTTCCAGAGCCTCAAACGCAGAGGCTCACACCTCGCCGACAAACTGGATCAACAACTTCCCGAATCCGCCTGAACATCTTACCAACAACCCGCTCCCAAATCCTTGACGGATCACCTCGCGCGTATGGTTAGGCGTATCGGTCATAAGCCAAGCAAATCCCAACGATCTCGATAAGCGTCCTCCTCGTCCTTGAAGTTGCGCATCGCCGAGTCGATATGCGGGCGACCTCCTCTGCCGGGTGTCTGTAGCCACTTCTGGTGAGACTCCGAGATGAATTTCGCCACGGTCTGGCTCGGCACAACGTGAAATCGGGGACGCTCAGTCGCCGGGCCGAGCGCGACAAAGACGTAGTAGTGATCAGGAGCGAAAAAGTTCTCGCTCTTCTGGTTCAGCATCCAAGCCTTCGCCCCGCGTTGATTGGTCTTGCACTGGATTGTA
>DATMPQ010000068.1:0-6652 GCA_035567015.1 Chthoniobacterales bacterium
CGTTTTGGCCGCGATTCCCGAAGCCAAGGCGGGAAAGCCTGAAACAAATATGACTGCTGCCAAGCAAACAAGTTGGCGTCTTAGACCGTACAGACTCGTGGCCGAAATCCCCGAGGCGCCAGTGGCGGAAGCCTTTCGCAACCTCCGCGCGGCACTTTCATTGTTGGGGCCCGAAGCGGAGCGCAGGGTTTCACTTTTTACGAGCGCCGTGCCAGACGAAGGAAAGAGTTTTACCTGCACGAATTACGCGCTCGCACTCGCCCAACAAGGTTATCGTGTCCTCTTGGTGGATGGCGATCTGCGCCGGCCGAGCCTGCATAAAATCTTTCAGTTGTCGGCGACGAAAAGGATTAGTCCCGATTTGAGCCCTGGGGTCCCCGGAATTGTCGATTGTCTGGTGGACGAAACAAATCTTGAGTCGGCCGCGCGACCGATTCCGCCCGAGCAAATTGATGTCGCCAGCGAGAACATCGCACTCACGGGGAAGACTCTCACCGCCACGGGCGGCCAACTTTTTGTCCTCGGTTCCGGACGGCGCGCTCCCAATCCGGCGGAACTTTTGAGCGGACCTTCTTTTGGCCGATTGATGGCGGAAGCGGCGAAATCGTTTGATCGCGTAGTGATCGACAGCGCGCCGGTGCTTGCGGTCAGCGACACGCTGCTCATGACGCGGCACGTCCAGACAGTCTGCATTGTTTTACGAGCGGGAAAAACGCCGCGCCCAGCCGTTCAACGCGCGATTTCTTTGCTCGCCAGTTCTGGCATCCGGCCAGCGGGTGTGGTGCTCAATCGTCTGCCGTACAGCCGCGGTGTTGGACATTATTACTACTACGCTTCGCCAGGTTATGGCGCCGGCGAAGGATTGTATTCGAGTGGTTACGTCACGCCCGGGCAGCGAACGTGACCGGTCAGTTATCGGTTATCAGTTTTGCCGTTCCTTAACGAACGAATAACCAGAGCACGCGAGGCCGCTCATATACCGAACCGATAACACGATGCTCTCGGCAAAGTCCGCTTATCGCCCTTTGCCGAAGAGCATCGTGTGCACGGTCTTGAGGACGATCATTGCGTCCAGCTTCAACGAATAATGGCGGATATAATAGAGATCGTATTTTAGTTTCTCAATCGCGTCCTCGTCGCTCTCGCCGTACGGATAATTCACTTGTGCCCAACCGGTGATTCCCGGCTTCACCAAGTGCCGGAAATGATAAAACGGGATCGCTTTCTCGTAGCGTTCCGCGCACTTGATCCACTCCGCCCGCGGCCCAATCAGGCTCATCTGCCCGCGAAACACATTCCACAGCTGTGGCAGTTCATCGAGTCGCAGCTTGCGTAGCCAGCGTCCCATGCGCGTGATCCGAGGGTCGTTCTCCCGGGTATAGATGTCATCCGTTTCAGCGGCTCCCGACCGGGTGAACATCGTGCGAAATTTGTAAGCGATGAACATTTGCCCTTCGACTCCGACGCGCGGCTGACGAAAGATCGCGGGCTTGCCGTTCTCCATCCAGACCAAGAACGCGATGAGCGGAAAAAAGGGGGCGCAAATCAGAAGCAACAAACCGGACACAACGACATCGAAGAGCCGTTTCAAATAATGATACGGCGAAATGCGTGCCAGTTGGAAACCGGTCTGTAGCGGCCAGACTGGATCGACCACGTCCAACGGCACGTAACGCCAATGTGTTTCGTAAAATGATTCCAGAGTGTAAACACGCGTGCGTTGAAACTGTGTCCGCACCAGCCGCTCCAAGAGCTCACTTGGAAGACGCTTAATTTTTTCTGCGAGAATGATCCCGCTGTAAGCATTTTGAAGATTACCGAGTTTGAGATCAAGTCCGCCCTCGATAATCGGTGAGCCTTCGCCGGCGATTGTCGATCCAACCCGCGATTCGTCGTTATCGACAAACACCAGCCGCTGCTGGTTTGGCGATCTCTTGTACGCTTCGTAGAAGCGTGAGGCAAGCTCGCCACTGCCTACTACGAGGAACGCTTCTTCGGCAGTGGATGCTGCGATTTTCCACCGAAACTCGCGCCGATATATTAACGACAGTGGAAGAAACACGATGAAGCTGAGCAAGAGCACTCCGCGGCTCGGCTTCATTCCCGCGTCGAACGTCGCCGCCGAATAAATCAAGAGTGAACCTACCACCGCCGCGCCGGCAATGGCGAGAGTATGTTCCGCGGTGTAGGTGAGAGCGCGAGTTTCAGTGTTTCGGTTGTAACCACCGATAATGTAAAGCGCCTGAAGCAGCACACCGAGCGCGACAAAATCCACCATCATAAACTCGAAAGGGCTGACAAAGAACGCATCCCGGCGCGCATAACCGACGAACCCATAGAGCACGACCCAGCAAACGATGTCGCACGTGATGAAGAGTAACGCGGTGCTCCAATCGTGACCGCGGATTTTCGGGAAGACCTGGCGCTTTTCCACCGGCGCCGCCGGTTCCGGCCACATCAGCGGCTCGACCAGACCGTCAGCCAGTAACTTTGGTCGCGCTTCCTTTGGCGGCTGCTGAACAGGCATGAATTCACCCGCTCGTAACTTATCGTGAGGCTGCGACGTTAGAGTCATTCGCTTCATTTGTCTGTAGCCGATTAAACGGTCTCGATCTCTGACCTCTAATTTCTAATTTTTACCTTCTAGTTTCTCTCGCTCAATCAGTAGCCGGATCGACAATAACGATTCGGCGATGGTGCGTTGGCACACATAAAACCATCCTGGCCAACCATCTAAGAGCAGCCCCCGTGCAAAAAGCAGATAAAAAAACATCAGCGGCGCAGCCAAAACAATCTTTGGGCGCAATCGATCTTGAAAATTTAACTGCGCAACCAGCGTGGCCAGAAGATAGCGCCCCTCGATAGTTGCATATCGATCCTGTGCTCGGAGCCAACCGCTCAACGGCTTGCGATCATCATGATAAACGACGCCTGAGAGATCTGGCGTTAAACCTTCGATCGCCAATTTCTGGGTGTGGCCGGCGTCGTAGTAGGTGCAGCGTTCCGTTCGAAGCAAGATCGGACGTGGCGGATACGCGGAAGCGCGCAAATTGGCACCAAAGATTCGGAATTGGAATCGCGCGTGGTAGGCCGATACCTCGTCAGATGGTTTGAGTTCCGCGATCTCATTGCTTAACTCGCGAGAGAGTTCGTAGTGCGCATCGAGCGTGAGGACCCACATTGTCCTGATTTGTGCCAGACCGAAGTTCCACTGCGTCGCATGCGCATCAAACTGCCGTTGCACGACTGTTATGTTCAGGTGCATTGCTTTGGCGATTTCGATTGTCTCGTCTGTGCTAAAGCTATCGACGATCACGATTTGCTTGACCCATGATAACGCAGTGAGCGTTCGTCCGATGTTCTCGCGCTCGTTGAACGCGAGAATCAGCGCTGTGAGCTCGATCATACGGCGCGCCGTTCTAATTCACGAGTCTCAGTCATCCGTATATCGAACTGATATGGCATCGGCTGGTAATTCAATATTGCCGTGTACACCTGGTGGGTTTTTCTGGCCGCCTCGACCCACGTATAGTTTTGAAAGATAAATTTGCGCGCGCGTTGTCCCATCTCACGAGCAGCTGGCAAATTCTCCATCAGGGTGGCCAGTGCCTCGGCAAAAGCGGTCGCGTCGATCGGAACTTCCAGCGCCACGTTCGCCGCAGCAGCCTCCGGGAAATTGCAACCAGTTGTGATAACCGAAGGCAGCCCCGCTGCCATCGCTTCAAGCACCGACATACTAAATCCCTCAGAATAGGAGGGCGCGACAAAGATGTCGGCAGCAGCGAGAGCATCAGCTTTGTCCTGCCCGGTTAGCATTCCCGTGTAAGTCACGGCCGCAGCGCATCCTTTCGATTCAAAAAAGCGAGCGGCGGTTGACCAATATCCAACGGGATCGGGTCCGGCAATTATCAAATGAATATTGGGAAATCGATTGTGCAGCCGGGCAAAGCTCGTGGCCAGTATATCCAAGCCCTTCTTCGGATCTACGCGATGGAGGAAGAGTAAGCGGGTTTGATTCGCCAGCTCCGGATAGCGCAGTAAGAATGCGTCGGAATCGCCCTTGATCACGGATTCCAGATTGACGCCGTTGGGCACAATCACTTTACGTGTTGTCACGCCCAATGCAGCGATCGATTCTGCCTCATGTTTTGTTAGGGAGTGAATCACGTTTGCGCGTTGCAGTTGTGACTTTTTAAACCAGCGAAAGTAAACCCTCTTCTTCCAGCTTTTATTCGCCATGGCCCAGGGCTCCAACATTCCTTGCGGATGGATAATGTGCGGGACATCGCGCCAGCGGCAGGCTTCGCAATAGATGTGGGCCGGGAAGTTAAACACCGACATTCCGTGGACGATGTCATAGTCAGTGACGTGCCGGAGAAGCCACATCATCAGCGCAGGAGTGAATTTTACTTCGAAATGGCCCCAGCGGCGAAAGTATCGTAAGCGATAAGTCCGTTGGTCGAGCCACTGGTCAAATTTGACCCGCAAATTATGTCGCCCCGCGGCATTGGTGGTGACGAGATCAACTTTTAGTCCCCTTCGGCCAAGGGCGTCGGCCAGGTCTATCGCACAGGCTGACGGCCCTCCGTAAATCGGACTCAATGCCGGAATAACGATAAGAACCTTTAACTGGTCCCCGTGTCGCGTCATACGTTGCGCGATGAAGCCGGTTTGAACCAGCTTGGCATAGCTGTGCGAGCGAGAACTAGCCCGGATAGAAGAAACCTTGCTGTAGCCAGTTTACTTTTCCTCGGAGCGCATTCCGCGGCCGTGACCGCATCGCGCAACCCATTGGCAAAGCGCTCGACTGACCAGGAGCCAATGATTTTGCCGGACCTTCTCGCCATTAGCTCACGTTCCGCATCCGAGAAAGTAGCCATTCGCAAAAGTAAGGTCGCTAATTCATCGACGTCCTCTGGTGAAAACGAGAATCCATTTCTGGCTTCTTCGAGAAGTTCCGGAACACAGCCGCATTTCCTTGAGACGATGAGCGGCAAACCCGACGCCATTGCTTCGTTCACAACCAATCCCCAGGGCTCGCTGATACTTGCATGCACAAACGCGCCCGCCAGCGCATAATACATGGGTAGTTCGTCATACTGCAGGAATCCCGGCAAATGCACCTTTCCGATAATCCGCAGGCTCTCACATTCAGCTACGAGCTGCGATCGCAGCGGACCGTCGCCGAGCAAGACTAAATCCCAACCGAGCGCGGGCGACCGCCGAACATAATCTGCATAGGCGCGCAGAAGAGTGATCAGATTTTTCTTTGGCAAAAAACGAGCAGAGGCCAGGAAATACTTTTCCGGAAGCGACAAACGCGCGCGAACTCCATCTGCGTTCGTTCTTGCGGCTTGGGCTCCGCATTCAAAATGGTCGTTGTCCACCACATCGTAACCCAGAAAAATGCGGTCTCGTTTAATGCCCAGTTCCAACAAGTAGTCACGATGCCGTGAACCTCCCGCCAGTGCAGCCGAGCAAAGCGTCAGGATCTGGGTTTTTATCCACTCGCTCGAACGAGAACGGTTTTTATCGCTCGCGCCTGACTCAGTCATGACGACGCACGGCATGTTCTGCGCAACGCACCAACGCAGCGCTGCCAGCGCCGTCGGATTGCTCCAGCCCGGAATCGCAACAGCGCGGAGTGGAGTGATTGAATTGAGTGCCTTGATTATCTGGTCAATCGATTCCGCATCACGTCGATGCCCCCAATCGTTTGCTGAAAGCGTGATGCGGGTGACGCTTTCTGGCGTTGCGACTTTCCGCCACCCATACTCGGCGGTCTCAGCGGATTGCTCGATCGCGATAACTTCGAAGAAACGCGCCGCAGCGCGCAGTCGGGCAACGTGGTACGGCCCAAGCCGATGAAAAATCACAGCAACGCGCGGCTTGTCCGGATTCACGGCGGCGCGATCATCCGGGTGTTCCGATCGCCACTTTTAGAATGACTGGCTTGCCAATCGTAACCGGTCGTTCGCGGGCATAGAGTGCTACCAGCGCGATGAACAGGGCGCTGTAAATAAGTCCCGGTAGAAAATCTATTGTCTGGTGCGTCAACGCACGCATCGCAGAGGTTGTGGTCTGGATATAGAGTATCTGCGCGACCGTACCGTTAGGTTGTTTAGCTGCTGTCCATAAGTTCTTGAACAAGTACGCCATTGCCGCAAAGAATAGGCAGCCGAAATAATCGAATTGGTTGAACGAATCACCGAGCCCGGTGACAGTCGAGCCTGGCGGCATCCGATAGCCCAGCTCATCTTCGACGAAATCACCGAGGTCCCGCTGCTCACCCCCAATCATGAGCGAGTTCTTAAAGCTCTCTCCGAGAAATTGCGCGGGAACGAACCGAAACACGAGGCGATTCCAATAACCCGCTCCCCATTGGTAAACGCCCGACTCACGGGTAGCTGCAATTAGGAGCGTCGCATTTTTTACTTCGCTCACGGCATCGGCGTCGAAGTAATCATCGAACTCTTGCACCAGATCCAGTTGCTTCCACGCCTCGATCGGGTCCTGGGCCGCCGTTTTTCGGTATTCACCCGCCGCCGGGATGATGAACATCGCTCCAAGCACCGCACCGATTACGACGAAGCGCGGCGCCTGTTTTCCTCTCAAGAAGAAAAGACTCATTCCGAGCGAGATGAGAAAAAGC
>DATMPQ010000069.1:0-7718 GCA_035567015.1 Chthoniobacterales bacterium
TGTTCACCGATACGCAACGGCGCTGCAAAGATCTCGAAGGTCGCGGGATTCATTTCGTCGGATGCGGTGTTTCCGGTGGAGAGGAAGGCGCGCTCAAAGGTCCTTCGCTGATGCCCGGTGGTTCTCGCGAATCCTGGGAAATAATCGCGCCAATCTTTCGCAGGATCGCTGCACAAGTCGATGGCGAACCTTGTTGCCGCTACATGGGACCGGATGGCGCCGGCCATTACGTCAAGATGGTGCATAACGGGATCGAGTACGGCGACATGCAGCTGATCTGCGAAGCCTACGCGATTTTGAAGGATGTGATCGGCATGGATGCGCCGCAATTAGCAGCGACCTTCACCGAGTGGAACAAGGGCGATCTCGACAGCTATCTCATCGAAATCACGTCTCAAATCTTTCGCAAGATCGATCCCGAGACGGGCAAACCACTTGTCGACGTTATTCTCGATAAAGCCGGCCAGAAAGGGACCGGCATTTGGACGCTCCAATCTGCCATTCAACAGTCGGTTGTTATTTCCACGATCAACGCCGCAGTCGAGGCGCGCGTCATCTCTTCGCGCAAAGACGAGCGCGTCGCTTCCTCGAAAATTCTGCCGCAACCAAAACCGAAGAAATTCACCGGCGATCGAAAGGAGCTGGTCGAAGCAATCCGTCAGGCGCTCTACGCGTCCAAGATTGTCTCCTATGCCCAGGGCATGGAACTCCTCGGCGCTGCAAGTCACCAATACAACTGGAACCTGAACTTCGGTGACATCGCCACGATCTGGCGCGGGGGGTGCATCATTCGCGCGAAATTCCTTAATCGCATCGTCGAAGCTTACAAACGCGATCTCGGGCTGCATAATCTCCTGCTCGATCGCTATTTCACCGGCGTCATTGAAACAACGCAGGACAACTGGCGCGTCGCCGTTTCGACCGCAGCCGAATATGGCGTCGCCGTGCCGGCGTTTTCTGCTTCGCTCGCGTACTTCGACAGTTACCGCCAGACGCGGTTGCCTTCCAATTTGCTGCAAGCGCAGCGCGATTTCTTCGGCGCGCACACTTACGAGCGTGTCGATAAGCCGGGCGTCTTTCACACCGAATGGATCGAATCGGATCAAAAGCCGGCCGAAAAAGCGACTGAACCGAAAACGCCCGCGCCGGATCACGCTGGCGAGTAGCAGAACGTTGAAGGGTTAAAGCGATGAAGCGTTACAACTGAAATCTCTTCCTTCGTTTCAACACTGCAACACTTCAACCCTTCAACGCTTAACGAAAATCGTGCGAGGCGGCGCCGACGAGCTGGCTGTATGCGAGAGACTTAAAATCGCGTGCCTTAATGAGCACGACGCCATCGGAATTTTGTACCTCGCCTTCAATCAGCAAAAACGCTTCTTCCGTGATTAACAGGCGAAATCGCTCAAACAAATTTGGATCGACAATCGCATTTGAGACTCCGGTCTCGTCTTCGAGACTGATGAAAACGAAACCTTTTGCCGTGCCGGGCCGTTGACGGCAAATGACATTGCCGGCAATCTGAACGATTGCGCCGTGACAAGCATGAATCAGATCGGTTGCGCGCCAGACATTCGGTAAATTTTCGCGCAACAACTTCATCGGATGCGGCCCGGTCGTTAAATTCATCGTTTCGTAATCGGCTTGTACGCGCTCCGGCATGGTCATGCGCTTCAGGGGAGATCGCGAATTCTGGGTAGCGCACGCGTCACGCGATCGCGAACTTTTCTGGATGCGCGACAATATCTCGGATTTGCAATGTTTTCGGAAAGATTGTTTCGGCGAGACGCGTGCGCTCACCAACAAATCGTCGTGCATTGCCTCTTCGACTTTCCACATCGCGGCGCGGCGATGACCGGCGAAACAATTGACCGCACCGAGCTCGGCGAGCGCGCGGAGTTCTTCTTTCGAAAGCGGCACACGCCGCTTGAAATCGTCCAGCGAATCAAATTGTCGATCCTGGCGTTGCCGAACGAGTTCTTCCGCATGTTCCTGGCGCAACCCGTTCACCACGCAAAATCCCAACCGCACTGTGTCATCGGAAACCACCGTGCATCGACAATTTGATTGTGAGACGCATACCGGCTTGACCTTCACGCCATGTCGACACGCATCTTTCACGATTGTCGCCAGCGTGTAAAAACCCATCGGCTGATTGTTAAGCAGGCTCGCATAAAACTCCGGCGCGCGATGCACTTTCAGATACGCGCTGCCGTAGGCGAGAATAGCAAAACTGATCGCATGCGATTCGGGAAACCCGTAAAGCGCGAATGAGCTGATCGATTGGATAATTTTATCGATCACGTCCAGCGCGATATTCTTCCGTGTCATTGCGGCGCGCAGCTTGACGCTCACTTTCTGCATCCGCTCCTCGGAACGATGAAAACTTAGGGCGCGTCGCAATTCCTCCGCTTCGTCGCCGGAAAAATCGGCCATGATCATCGCGATTTTCAGCATTTGTTCCTGAAATAATGGAACGCCAAGCGTGCGTCCGAGCACTGGTTCCAATCGCGGATCAAAATAAGTGATCGCCTCGCGTCCCGCCCGCCGCGCCAGATATGGATGCACCATGTCGCCCTGGATTGGGCCCGGCCGAATGATCGCGACTTCGATGACAACGTCATAAAAACATTCCGGCTTCATCCGCGGCAGCGTGGCCATTTGGGCGCGGCTCTCGATTTGAAACACGCCAATCGTGTCCGCCTTTTGCATGATCTCGAAAGTGGCGAGGTCATTTTTTGGAATGTGCGCGAGGTCGAGCGGGTGCCCGCGCTCGCGACATAATTCCAATGCATCCTGCATCACCGACATCATGCCGAGCCCGAGCAAATCCACTTTGACGATGCCAAGATCTTCACAATCGTCCTTGTCCCATTGCGCGACGACGCGCCCAGGCATGGACGCGTTTTCCAGCGGCACAAACGAGCTGAGTTTGTTCTGGCAGATGATCATGCCGCCGGAATGCTGACCGAGATGCCTTGGTAATCCGTAAATCGCTTGATACAAATTGATGAACGCCGGCATGCGCGGGTGTTCTTTGGGCAAGCCGGCCTGTTCAATTTGCGAAGCGAGATCGAGCGTGTGCGGAAAATCGCCGTTCGTGAACAAGTGCGAAAAGCGATCGAGAATGCTCGGTGAAAAATTCAGCGCCTTGCCGATCTCGTGTGCCGCGCTACGACCGCGATATGTAATCACGTTCGCCGTCATGGCCGCGCCATGCTTGCCGTAACGGCGATAAATTTCTTGAATCACGCTTTCCCGCCGACCGCCACTTGGAAGATCGAGATCGATGTCCGGCCAGCCTTTGCGCCCTTCGCTGAGGAACCGCTCGAAAACCAGGTTATTGCTTACGGGATCAACCGGTGTGATGCCGAGGCAATAACAAACGGCGCTGTTGGCCGCGCTGCCGCGGCCTTGGACCATAACGTTATGCTCGCGACAAAAATTGACGATGTCCCAGACAATCAAAAAATATCCGGGAAATCCGAGCTTTTGAATAAGCGCCAGTTCCTTCTCCAGTTGACCTTTCACTGCGCTATTGATCGCCGCATATCGCTGTTGCGCACCAAACCAGGTGATCGTGCGCAAAAATGAATCCATGGTGTGACCGTCCGGCACCGAAAAATCCGGAAATTCGTAGCCGAGATTTTCCAGCGAAAAAGTGAGTCGCTCGGCCAAGCGTGCGGTGTTTTCAATTGCTTCCGGCAGGTCGCGAAAGAGCTCACGCATTTTCGCGTCACTCTTCAAATGACGTTCGCCGTTTCGCGTCAGCAATTTGCCGGCAACATCGAGAGGGGTGTGCTCGCGAATGCAGGTGAAAACATCGAGAACTTCTCGCCCGTACGGCTTCGCGTACTGCACGCCATTTGTGGCCAGGATCGGCAATCGATAATGAGCGGCAAGATCAACAAGTTGTTGATTGATTCGTTCTTCGCCACGCAGAAAATGGCGTTGAATCTCAACGTAAATATTTTCGCGACCGAACGTGTCGATGAAAAACTGTGCGCGATCCCCGGAATTCTGGGTAGCGCACGCGTCTCGCGTGTTGGCGATTGCGTCTCGCAATCGCGAACTTTCTTCCTTGCCGGATCGTCGTGGCAAGTGTGCACTCCCCAGTCCAAAGAGCACGATCAGCCCGTTCGCGAATTCCGGCAGCTCGTTCCATTGCACAACGCACTTTCCTTTTTCGCTGCGGAGATGCGCTTGCGTCAGCAGTTCGCATAAATTTTTATATCCAGTGCGGTTTTCGACGAGGACCGGCAGAATCCTGTCATCTTCCAGGCTCAACTCGCAGCCGATGATCGGGCGCAGATTATTTTCTCGCGCAGCAACAGAAAAGCGTTGCGCGCCATAAACCCCGTTGCGATCGAGCAACGCCAACGCCGGCATCTCCAACTCAGCCGCGCGCTCAGCTAATTGTTCCGGAAAAGAAGCGCCGCGCAAAAAACTAAAAGCGCTGCCCGCATGTAACTCGATGTAGGACATGTTTGCTGTAGCGGCGGTCTATGACCGTCGCTCGATATCTCGGCAAAGAATGCGACGCTCACAGAGCGCAAAGAGACGACTAATCATAGACGCCAGCGACTTCCCAAGTTTTGCCGGTTCGATGACCGCGACATAAGGCGCCGTCATCGAGTTGCACGTCCAATTCGGCGCACTCCCAAGATTTTTCATCCCACCAATTCCCGGAAAGCAAATAAGGGCCGCGTTGATCGACCACTTTGCCGTTGATGTTTACGCTTCGAATGTGAGCAGCAACATTTTCGGAAAGCAAAACCGATGCAGACACCACTGGCCGAAATCGGCGGAGCGCAACGCGCGACGACCCTGAGCAAGTAGCGACCCTCACCCTACCCTCTCCCTCAGGGAGAGGCGCACGTGCGCTAGCACGGCGGTGAGGGAATTCATCAGCATTTAACTTCCACACAAATGGCTCTATCCGAAATGCATCTGGACGGTGCGTTTCTTCCAACACCGGCGTGCCGACACGATCGGCGCCGACCAATGCGGTCAATCGCGCGAGCGTTTCGTAAAGCTGCTGCGGATTTTTTAAAGCCGTTTCAAACAATCCGAATTGCTGCGAGGCGGGTTTGATCGGTTGCGCATCCAACGAAACGGCAACAATCGGATGCTCCGATCTAAAATTCTCGAGGTGGGTATGCAGCATCCGAAAGAGAAGATCGACGTCGTTAGTCGGCTGCGGAATTTTGAAGCAGCGTTCGTAACGCTCCTTGTTCGAAAAAGTAATTCGCAGGGTGATTTCTTTGGCGACGAGATAGATCGCGCTCAATCGTAGCGCGAGCTGTTCCAGAAACCGGCGCAGCATGAAAAGCAGCGGCTGGGCAGTCTCGATCTCGTGTTCGAACTCAAAGCTCTCTTCAAACGACTCCGGTGGCTGAACAAATTTAAGGAGCCGATTCGATCGCCCATTCGCGCGTTCCCAAAGCCGCACTCCTTCCGGCCCGAGCCGCGCGCCGAGTTCATCCTTATCCAGCGCCGCGAGTTCTCCAAGCGTATGGATGCCCCACTTGTGCAGGATCGCTAGAATTTGCTGAACTGATTTCTCCGCAATTGGACCGCCTGCTCGCGAATTCTTTCGGAGTTGGACGCTCGCCACGGCGGAGCCCGTCCACGGCGAAGGCGGGTTGGACGTTCCTCCTTCGCTGCCGCTACGGCGCGACAAGTGAGCGCCTGCCACGCCGAAGCCTTCGGCGTAGGCGGGTTGAGCGTTTTCCGCCTGCGACTTTGCCAAAGCAGAGCGCTCCATGACCCAATTTAAGGTCAAAGCCTAATATGTTCAAATGAACATTCTAAGACGGGCGGTAATACGCGACTGCCGCCGGTCCACACAGGGGCCCCTACCCGGTACGGGTGGGGTGGAAGCATGCTTGTTAGGCTTCGCGCGCGATTAAATGGACGGTCGTTAGGCCGTCGCGCTGCCGCTGTTGATGCCCTGCGCCACTGCGATCTGAAAACAGAACGTCAGTGCAAAAGAGAATCAAGCGTGCAGGGCGTCAGGATTCTGCCGCCGACACGTTGCTGAGCGTGATGGCGTGCCTACGCGGCCATTTCCAACTTTACTCGCTGAACGGTCGAAACACCCTTGCCAACGATCTTGGCAGTGTTTCGAATCGAGTATTCTGCCTTCAACAGTCGAATAATGTCCTTGTGCTTTCGCAGGAACTGATCGCGAGAAAGGGTTGTGCCGTTTGGCCGACCGAGTTTCACTCCCTTTCTTCGTGCTTCGGCAAGTCCCGAGTTAATCCGTTCCCGCAGTATCTCGGTTTCGCTCCGAGCCATTTCGGCTAAAAGCGCCAGCATAATACCGGCGGCGGGGTTACGTTTCCCGTTAGGCAAGAGTGTTTCGATTCCTTGGGCGTGCCAATAGAGCGACACTGCACATTCCTCTAACGCCTCAACAAACTGATGAGTGACACTGTTCCTTCGCGCGAGACGCGAAATTTCATGAACGAGCACCTTCTTGATCTTGCCCTCTCTCGCTAATTGTTCAGCGCGCCGCAAGCCGTGACGCTCGCCGTTGTCTGCGGTCCCCGAAATCGTCTCGTGGCACACCGCGACAACGTTATATTTTTTGCTCTGCGCATACGCCCGAAGTTCGGAGATTTGCCGGTCCGTCTCCTGTTTGATGGTCGAAATACGGACCAGAATAACCACGGGAACCTTTGCTTTGGCCATCTAACCTTTGTATCACAAAAGTGTTCAAATAATCAATAGATTTGGTGAATACACCTAACGGGTGGGAGTCGTGGACAACTATCGAGGCAAACGGCTGCCCAAATCCGAGGAACGATTTTTTGAATACACTTGGGTCGGGGGCCATCATTCGGGTCTCAACTTCTCGCTTGGGCCGTTCCGGACCTACGCAAATAAGCGTGGAATGATTGCCCGCCTCGGCCCAAAGAATGTCCACTGCTGAATAGCCCTGTTGTTTCGGGGGGAGAACTGCGGAAAAGTTTGCAAGAGTAAAAACTGACCGGTTATGTCCTATAGCATATCAACCTTGCTGACCCGCAATCTTCGCGACGTTTTCGGTGAAAACGATCCCGCGCGCCGGCGCGCAGCCATCAATGAAATCTGGACCGAAGATGGCGTGTTCTATGACCCCAAAACGGGTGTCCACCGTGGCCGCGACGAGATTGATCGTGTCGCAGGCGCGGTCAGGGCTACTCACCCTGACTTTCAATATCAGCCAATTGCAAAACCCGAGGAATTGGGCGATGGCGGCCGGGTCAAATGGGTATCGGGCCGGCTTGGTGAGCCGCCAGCTTACGCCGGGACTGATTTCATCATTGCCCGGGACGGCCGGATTGCCGCCCTTTATCTCTTTTTCGACGAGCTACACTGAGCGATCGGTGCTTCGAGAAAATCGTCGCCTCTCTCGCTCCGAAAGAAGCAACCTTCAAGTAGCCGCGTTCGCCACGTTTCTCGTGTCGCAATAGACTCCGCACCCTTGCGACTTAAATCGTGTTACCAACGGATCACTGCGGCAATGAAGCAGGGTCGCCGCGCAGAATGTTCCGGCTTGGACCTCGCACCTCGGACTCAGCTTTCCCAATGGCGCAGGAGAAGAACAAAAGTCACGTAGTGAGCCACCAATAATAGCGGCACCGCCACCGCCGGGATCCAATAGGCCGGTCCCATCGCCACCGGCGCGTTGTAAATCGTAGCGGTCGTAATCGCGGCGAGTAGATCGACCG
>DATMPQ010000070.1:0-12146 GCA_035567015.1 Chthoniobacterales bacterium
CCTTTTTTGTTTGGCCCGGCGCTGTCACCCGGCATCTTGCTCGTGAAAGTGTTTGGCCGCTTGATCATCGTGCTGGTGGCAAGCTGGTCGCCCGTCAGCGCCGGCTGCGGCCGGCCCGAGACCGCGGTCTCATTGAGCAAAGATTGCTCATGAGTCGCGTTCGGATCCTTGGAAAGAGTCTGGGCGGTGGTGCGTTCAATCTCATTGAGCACGGAGTTCACGTCCGGTTGTTCCACCTTCGGTTGGTCCGGCAAAACATCGCGCGTGTCGTCCGGCATCGCGGTGCTGGCCTGAACTTCCTGCAAAAGTTTATCGAACGATTTTTTCTCGTCGGGCAACTGTTCCTGCGTTTGGTCCGGGTTCGGCTTCGCGGCCGCATTCGTTTGATCCATGCTGCTCTTGTCGAGTTGCTGGGAAAGATCGACATTTTTGATCTTGAACGTGGGTGTTTGCTGCATCTCCGCAAAGACTGCATCGAGGGATTGAAAACGCGTTCGATAAAAATAAGTGCAGAGCGCAATGTGCAAGGCGAGCGAAACGATCAGGCCAAACCAGAGCCAACTGCGCTGTTTGCTGCCGGTCAAAAGCGCGCTGTACTCAGGATCATCGAACTCGGAAACTCTCATAATTGCGTTCTAACAAACCAGCACCGCGGCGAAAATGTCAAACGAGGCTGTAGCCCATTTGCATCGCGAAGCGCGGCGCGCGGGAGTCAGCTTTACTGCTGAGTCAATCGCGCCTAACTGCTGCTGAGCGGTCAGACAATGCGTTGCCGTTCCGGGTTCGTTCGATAAACGAAGTTGCCGCGCGACGAATCTCTTCCGCCACGCGCGCTTCGGGTGAAACAAACTTCGGAGTGAACCACGGGAACAAGCCGATCAAATCGTGCGTAACCAAAATCTGTCCGTCGCAATGCTCACCCGAGCCAATCCCGATGGTCGGAATGCCGATCGCGTTCGTAATTTGTTTCGCAGTTTCCTGGGAAACGATTTCCAAAACAACGGCGAAAGCACCGGCCTTTTCCACGGCGTGCGCATCAGCGATTAACGCTTCCGCTTCCGTTTGTGTGCGGCCTTTGACCTTGTAGCCCCCTTCTTCGTGCACGCTTTGCGGGAGCATCCCGATGTGAGCCAGGAACGGAATGCCTGCGCGCGTAATCGCTTCGATCTCCGGCACATGACTCACGCCGCCTTCGAGTTTCACCGCTTGCGCGCCAACATCGACAAATTGTCTTGCCGTCGCCAACGCTCGCTCCGGCGTGCCGTAACTGTGAATCGGCATATCGCTAACGAGCAATGCATGCTTGGTTCCGCGCGCGACGGCTCGGGTGTGATGCAACATTTCTTCCAACGTCACGCGCGTCGTGTCTTCGTAACCGAGCACCACCATGCCTAACGAATCGCCCACCAGGATGATGTCAATTCCGCTTTCATCGAGCAAACGCGCCGTCGGATAATCGTAAGCAGTGAGCGCGGTGATTTTTTCACCGCGCCGTTTCATTTCGCGAAAATCTTTCATCGAGATTGCCAGTCGTTTGTCAATCGAACCACTTTACTTGAATCATCATGTCGCGCGAGCAACTCGCGAACGGTTTTTGTCTGCCGCGGCAGGACTAGGTCCGGCCGGATATCCGCCAACGGTTGCAGGACAAACCGACGGGAATGCATTCGCGGATGCGGCAATTGGGCATCCGGGGTGTCAATCTTCATCTCACCAAGATACAGGAGGTCGATGTCGATCTGGCGAGAAACGTTGCGTGCCCGATGGCGCGGGCGGCCAAGCGCGCCCTCTATCTCCGTCAACTTCTTCAAAAGATTTACCGGATCGCCTTCGTAATCGAACTCAAGAACCGCATTCAAAAACTTTTCCGCGCCTGGCTCACAGTCCACTGGTTCTGTTTCGTAAATTGACGAAGAAAGAAGTGGCGGCTCGACGCCGGTAAGATCGACAATTGCTTTTCGCGCCGCGTGCAGATTGGCCAGGCGATCACCAAGATTCGACCCGAGAGCAACGCCCGTTCTCATTTCAAATTCCTGTAGCGGCGGTTTGTGACCGTCGCATTAATTTTTCCGACGCTCATAGAGCGCCGCTACAAATTCACAGTCCGAGCACATCCTGCATCGAGTAAAGACCCGGGGGCTTCCCAATGATCCATTGCGCCGCGCGCAACGCCCCGCGCGCAAAAATTTCGCGGCCGCTCGCCCGGTGTGTCAGCTCAAGTCGTTCGCCCGGCCCGCCAAAGCTCACCGTATGATCACCAACCACCTTTCCTTCGCGAATCGATTGAATGGGAACCTGGCCGTCCAGCTTTCGCGCTGTCCTTAAAATTTCTGCGAGCGTTCTCGCTGTGCCGCTGGGGGCATCCTTTTTCATGCGATGATGCGTCTCAACAATTTTCAAATCGAATTCTGGTCCGAGGATTTCGGCCGCTTTGCGCGTCAACGAAAACAACGCGTTCACGCCGACGCTGAAGTTGGAGGCGAAAACAATCGGCAAGGACTTGCCAGCCTCTTCAATTACGCGGCGTTGCCCCGACGAATGACCGGTCGTGCCGATGACGAGCCCCGAAAGCTTTCGGGGTCG
Organism: Chthoniobacterales bacterium; assembly: GCA_035567015.1. Classification (GTDB taxonomy): domain Bacteria; phylum Verrucomicrobiota; class Verrucomicrobiia; order Chthoniobacterales; family UBA10450; genus AV133. The sequence continues at coordinate 2,584 of DATMPQ010000070.1, forward strand.
ATGTTGCAAGGCTGTCCGGCAAATTCCCTCTATCGCGTCGGCCTGACTGAAATCGAGCACCACATCGCATTTTTGCAGTGCCGGTTCGAGCGCGTCACCACGATCGCATTGCGCAACGATGTCGATGTTCGATGCGCTCTCGGCAAGCTTGACAATCGTCTGGCCCATCCGACCGGCCGCCCCGACCAGCAACACACGCACCGGTGCTTTCATCGCACCTGCTCGAACGCCTCGATCGTTTTGCGCAGACGCGCCCGATTCGCTTCGCTCATTTCGCAGAGCGGCAATCGGCATTCACCCGACATCGCACCGCGCCAGGCGAGCGCAGTCTTTACTGGTACCGGGTTCGGCTCGATGAACAAATCCTTGAAGAGGGGGAACAACTGTCGATGTGATTTTTGGGCCGACTTCACATCGCCAGACTCATAGGCGCGGACGAGCGCGCCAACTTCCGCGGGAAATAAGTTCGAGGCGACGCTTACGACACCGACCGCGCCGACCGACATGAACGGCAGCGTCAATGAATCGTCACCACTCAAGATCGTGAATTCGTTAGGCAAGCGGCTGCGCAGTTCGCTAACGCGTTCAACGCTCCCGCTGGCTTCCTTGATTGAAACAACATTTCGACATTCCGCGGCGAGGCGTAAGACTGTTTCCGGCCCAATGTCGACGCCACAACGGCTGGGAATGTTGTAAAGCATGATGGGCAGATTCGCTTCGTGCGCGATTGCTTGAAAATGGCGAAAGAGTCCTTCCTGGCTTGGCTTGTTGTAATACGGCGCGACGAGTAACGCGCCATCGGCGCCGAGTTTTTCGGCCATTTTTGTGTCCGCCACGGCATGATGGGTGGCGTTCGAACCGGTGCCGGCCAAGACCTGGCAACGTTTGTCCGCGATTGTGACCGCAAGGCGGATCACTTCCTCGCGTTCGTCGTGTGAAAGCGTAGGCGACTCACCGGTTGTGCCGACCGCGACCACGCCGGTAACTCCGCCGGCGATCTGCGCTTCGATCAATTTTTGGAAAGCCGGAACATCAATCTCGCCATCGCGAAACGGAGTAACCAGCGCAGTGAACGTGCCGCGAAACATTCTTGTTGTAGCGGCGGTCTTTGACCGTCGCACTTTCTCCTTTCAATTCGAGCGACAGATTAACTAGAGTTCGATTGTCCCTTCAAAGACAAACTCAGCCGGGCCAGTGAGCGTCACGTTTCGGAATTCACTGCCGTCCTTCTCAAAGGCGACGGTTAACTCATCGCCGCCGCGTACGAGCACGCCGACCGGACCGCTGGAATTCTCCGTGGCGGCAAAAATGAGCGCGCTCGCCACTACGCCGGTTCCGCAAGCGAGCGTTTCATTTTCTACGCCGCGTTCATAGGTGCGGACGGCGATCCTTTTCCCTTCGCGTTTCTCGATGAAATTTACGTTTGCGCCCTTCGGCAAAAACATTTCGTGACGACGAATAGCTGCTCCATCCTGCCGGACATCGACTTCGTCAATCTGCGAAACGGGAACCACAACGTGCGGCACCCCGCTGTTGATGAAATGGACGGTCCTCTTTTTGCCCGCAGTGCGAAGCGCGATATTCAATTGCAAATCACTTGGGGCGCTCAATCGCAGCGTCACCAATTCATCATGAAGCTCGGCGCTGATTACGCCGGCTGGAGTTTCAAATGAAATCTTTCCCGGCGCGCTCGCGACCCGATTCGCAAAACGCGCAAAACAGCGCGCGCCGTTGCCGCACATTTCGGCTTCACCGCCATCACTGTTAAAATAGCGCATCCGGAAATCTGCGCCGTTCGACGCCGTTTCGAGCAGCAAAATTCCATCCGCGCCGATGCCGCGATGGCGATCGCAAATGCGCGCGACCTGGGCGCGACTGAGGTGAATATTGCCCGCACGATTGTCGAGCATGACGAAATCGTTGCCCGCGCCGTTCATCTTCGTGAAACGCAGCATGCGATTTCGTCTAGCACACTCTGACCGGAAAGCCAACGGCCGTTGCCAGTGGCGGATTTGGCGCTTACTTGTCCCTTCGTGAAGACAGTAGCGGCATGGACTTTGATCGTGACGTTTGCCTTCACCATGCGGGTATCTCTGGCTGATGATTGCAATGAGTTGATTCTCGAGCAGATCAAACAGATGCCGCAAGGTGGTCGTTATTCAGTATCGCATTTTGCAAAGATTCGACTCCAATCCGCCGCCCATTTTGAGTCCGGCAAGTTTTTCATCCTTCCTTCAGCCGCCTCGCCGAGTTTCTGTTCGGGAGCGACCTATCTCGTGTTTATCAGAACCATCGAAGCGCTGCGTGCGCGGGGAGAGCTCCACTTCGATTTTGCTACGCTGGATCAGCTCATCATCCGAGATCAGCACGATGGCGAAGGAATCTGGGGCCGGTGGAACGCAAATGGGCCGGGCACAGCTCGTCTCTTTCACGAACTGGGCCTTGGCCGAAACTTCGACAACTTCGATCAGGCAAAGCCAGGCGATTTCATAAAAATATTCTGGTCGCGACAGGTGGGCAGAAGCGAGCATGGACATTCCGCGATTTTTCTCGGAACGGAGAACCGGCTGGGCGTAGAATATGTCCGCTACTGGTCGAGCAACATTCCGTCCGGCTACGGAGAGAAGAGTGTCCCAAGAAGCAAGATTGCCTACGCGATTTTCTCACGTCTTCAGACGCCGGCTAATCTATCGCGAATCAGCAGCGCACCTTTTGTCGATTCCTACCTGGCATCTCTCCTGCGAAAGCGCTCCAGCTTCACCGAGGCGACGCAAAAGTGCGGTCTGTAAGCGAATGAGCGAAGAAACCCTGACCATCAACGAGATTTATCAATCGATCCAAGGCGAGAGCACTTGGGCTGGGCAGCGTTGTGTTTTCGTCCGACTGACTTTCTGCAATCTGCGCTGCAATTATTGCGACACCGAGTACGCGTTTTACGAAGGCAAAAAACAAAAGCTGAATGAGATTGTGGATCTTGTCGCGGCGCTTAACTGTCCGCTTGTCGAGATCACTGGCGGTGAGCCGTTGCTGCAAAAAAATGTCTTGCCGTTAATGTCGATGTTGGCGGACGCGGGTCACACGATTTTGCTCGAGACCAGCGGCGCGCACGATATTTCAGCGGTTGATCCTCGCGTGCATCGGATCATGGATTTGAAAACGCCGGGCAGCGGCGAAGTGGAGCGCAATCTTTGGTCCAACGTTGATCATCTCACTGCCCGCGACGAAGTGAAATTCGTGATCGGTTCACGCGAAGATTACGACTGGTCGCGCGACAAAGTGCGCCTTTTCAATTTGTCCAAGCGGTGCCACGCCGTTATGTTCTCCCCCATTTTCGGCCGGATCGATCCGCGCGAAATCGTGGAATGGATTTTAGCGGACCGACTCGATGTTCGCTTTCAATTGCAAATGCACAAGTTCATCTGGAGACCCACGCAGCGCGGAGTTTGAACTCACGGACGCCGCCTCCGCTGTCATCCTGAGCGGAGCGAAGGATCTCACAATCGAAGCTTGGGTTAGCTTAGATTCAGAGAACAGCCGCATCGGCCTGTGAGAGGTCCCTCTCCCGCGACTGCGGGATCGGGATGACAACGCAGTAGCAGTCATGATATTCTCGGCAACATGCGAGCACGCCTGACCAAGGATTTCGCTTTTGAAGCGGCGCAGACTTTGCCGAGCGCGCCGGAGGGTCATAAATGCCGGCGTATGCATGGTCACAGTTTCAAGATCGAGGTTTCGGTGGAAGGAGAGGTCGCCCCAATTAGCGGCTGGGTCTACGATCATGCCGAGATCGGCGCGGCCATGAAACCGCTACTCCAAACGTTGGACCATTCTTACCTAAATGAGGTCGAAGGTTTGGAAAATCCGACGATCGAGAACATGGCCGCGTGGTTCTGGAAAAAATTGCAGCCGCAATGTCGCGGACTCTGCGAGATTGTCGTCCACGAAACGCCGACGGCGCGCTGCGTTTATCGCGGCAAATAAAAGATCGGCAATCAACCCGCCTCAGACGGATTGAATTGTTAGAACGTCACGATTGGTTCAGCGCTTCAATGAGTATCCAATCGCGAGAAGAAATCTTCGAATAACCCGTTATAAATCCTGCCGCGCTCAGGATGATATTGCACGGCCAGGGCGAATGGATAACCTGCGAGGCGGATTTGCTCGACGATGTTATCGGTCGCGCACCACGCTTCTACTTCCAACCCTTCGCCCAGTCGATCGATCGCCTGGTGATGGGAACTGTTCACCCTTTCGAAGCGATGCTTCGCCGTCGCGTCGCTACGCAATGGCTGAATATCGTGCTCCTTTTGTCCGGGAAGTTTGTGCCCGGGAATGTCTAGCTTGAGCGTGCCGCCGAGCGCGACGTTGAAAAGCTGGAGCCCTTTGCAGATCGCAAAGATCGGCAGACCGCGCGAGAGTGCATCTTTCACGGCTGCAAATTCCCAGCGGTCACGCGCAACATCGACATCTTGCTCGAATATGCTGGGATCGGGCACTTCCTGGTTCAAAAATTCCGGCGCAATGTCCGATCCGCCGGTTAAAAGCAAGCCGTCGATCTCCTCGAGCGCGGCTTCGCCTTTCCGCGCATTGCAGACGCAAATCGCCGGATGTTTGTCGAAAAAAGGTTGAAACCATTTTTCGTCTTTCGCGCGCATCCATGTGGCCAGGCTTGGCATCGGCGAATTTGCGACTTCCCTACTGCCATGTAAAGAGCAGTCCAATGACTTGTCTTGCCGATTCTTCCATAACGTTACGCGAGGTGCTGGAGAAACTAGCTCGCGAGAACAAGGCACGCGCAGTCGCAGTGGCGCTGCTCGATTTCGAAAGCGGTTTCCGATTTTCTCTGGCAGGTGATCGCTGGTTTCATGCTGCGAGCACGATCAAATTAGCAGTGCTCCTCGCAATTTTTCGCGCAGCGGACGAGGGTCGCCTGCGGCTGGATGATTCACTCCACGTGCGAAACCGTTTTGTGAGCGCAGCCAACGGATCGCCTTTTCGCGTGGATCCAAGTTCGGATGCGATGCCGGAACTCTACCAGAAGATTGGACGGACCGCGAAAATTTCAGCGCTGACGGAAGGAATGATCGTCGCGAGCAGCAATCTGGCGACCAATTTGCTGCTCGATTTTCTGGGGGTCGAATACGCTCGCAATATCCTGCGCGATGCGCAGGTGAGTGGGGTGGAATTGCGACGGGGGGTCGAGGATCGAGCGGCCCATGAAAAGGGCATCGACAACGAAGCGACAGCCGATGGATTGCTCACGCTGTTGTCTGCATTGCGGGGTGACTTTCTGAAGAAGGAAAGCAAGGAAAAAGCGATCCATGTTTTGCTCGCGCAGCGCTTCAACTCGATGATTCCCGCCGGTCTCCCGGCCCATGCAACCGTGGCGCATAAAACCGGTGAGATCTCGACCGCGTGCCACGATGTCGGGATCGTGTATTTGCCCGAACGCGAACCCTACATCGCGGTTATTCTGACGGAGTTTGATGCGGAACAAAATGGCCGTCGCGAAACCGTGGCGGCCATTTCTGAAATGATTTACCGCTCGTTGACAGGCAGAGAACTGAAGTCAAAATGAACACCGAGGTACTTCGCGCAATTGACGGTCTGAAGCTGCCGGCAGAGCATCGCGCGCTCCTGCGGCCAGGCGAAGCCGAAAGCGACTCGCATGGAAATCTTCACTATCTGCCACGTTTTTTTTATGAAGTTGCCAGTTGGCAGGAAGCGCATGAGATCCGGCTCGCGCCGCACTTCAAACTCGCGGAATTGATGACAGTCGATTGTCGTGAAGCAGAACTGCTCTTGCGCGAATTCCCCCATTACGTGCCGTGTGCGATTGTCTTGCTCGCGCGTTTTTTGGAAGATTTTCGCCGGGAAGTGGACGCACCCGTTTTTGTCAGCGCAAATGGCGGCTACCGGTCGCCTGCCCATCAGATCGGCGGCGCCAAAAGCATTCATGCCTGGGGTACAGCTGCGGATATTTACCGAGTCGGCGACACCTTTCTCGATGACACAAAATCAATTGAAAAATACGGCGCCATCGCGGTATCGCTCAGCCCGGCAGTGCTAGTCCGGCCATTCGGATCGGGAACCGGGGAAGCCGATGACCATTTGCATCTCGATCTCGGGTTTCTGACCTTGACTCCGCGTCAATGTAGCGAAACGAGCTGACGTCTTTTTGTTATCGTGAAGAATTCGGAGGGAGAACTGGGTGGTCGCTTTCGAGGGAGAGAATTTCGCACCTCGCCGCCGCGTGCAGTCATCGGTCTGGAGGCGGAGTTTAATCTTTTGGTCGATGGCAAAAGACGGCGGCCGGAAAAGGTTTTCGGCGATCCGCGTCGATTGGTGCGTCGGCGAATGATCCCGCGCACCGGAAAATCATTTCAGTTGCCGGCCGGCGGCGCGATTTACTTCGACACGGGCGTGATTGAAGTCGCCACGCCGATTGTCGAATTGGAGCGGGGCTGTTGTTATCGCGCGACACGCCTGCTGTGGGAACAGATCGGTTACTTGCGCGCGGAGCTGGATCACTGGAGCAAGCGTCGTGGCCACCACTGCCGGCTACAGGGGTTTAGCACCCACTACAATTTCTCATTTCCTGCCGCGCGCAAATCAAAATCCCGCAATGCGACCAAGGTTGCGTATCTGCTGGCGCACATTCTGCCGGCGCCGGTCCTTTTGCTGGCAGCGAATCGCCAGAGCAGCGCTGTGGGCGTACGGCCGCGCCAAACGCGACTCGAGATCACTGCCGATTTTACGCCTGATCCCGCGCTGATGCTAGCGACGTGTGCTTTTGTCGCTGGTGTGGTGGAGACGGTCCTGCGCTGGGAAGAGTTTGGGCTGCGGCAATTGAGCCGGCGTGGAATTCCTCGCCTGACGCCGTTCCGCTTGCACAAGCATTCATCGCGTCGTGGCTGGCGGATCCTGCGCGACTCGTTAGGCGCGAATCCATTCGCGGCGGACGTCAACGCGCCGCTTTGGAAATTGCGTGATGGCCGGATACTTAGTCTCCGCGCAATCGCGGCAGAAATCGTGATGCCATTTCGTCCGCAAATTCAACGCCTGAGCGATGCGGCAACACTTCGGCACATCACTTCGGTTTTCGCTGGAGATGCGCGCTCGCTCCTCGATTTCCCGAAACGCCCCGAGGCTTATGATGATGCCGGGCGGGTGATTGATTGGGGCCGCCGCCGGATGCGGCATTGGTCCCGCTCGAGATATGAAAAAGTCATCCACCGCGTGATCGCCCGTGAACCGATGCGCCTCGGTCAAAAACGTTACCGGGTCGAGCGAATGAACGGCTGGTATCAAGTCGTTTTTCGGGAAGCGAAAACAGGAAAACGCAAGACTTTTAACCTCGACGAACTGGTGTGGTTATCGGGCGCAAAAAAATCGGTCTCGACTGCGGCACGAAAGCGCAAACCGGCTAAAAAGCGGCGCACCTGATTACGAGATCGTGTTCGGCAGCACGGATCCGCCAGTCAGTTACAATCCGAGCAATTCACGCACGTATTTTACCGGTGGGCTGCCGAAGGAAATGACCTGGTCGTTGTATTTTTTCAGATTGAACTCGTTGCCGAGTTTCTTTTTCGCCGCCTCGCGCAGGTCGAGATGTTCGCTTACGCCGACGAAATAGGTAGAAAGCTGCGCCGATGTGAGGCGGGCGCGTTTCCATTTGGCGACCGCCTCGCCTTCCTGTTGAAAAGTTTCTTTCATCATCAAATCCATGGCCTGCTGCTCGGTCATACCTCCGGCATGAATACTTTGGTCAAGAATCGCGTTGGCAATTGCCCGGAGGCGCATCTTCAATTGCTGCATCTTTACTTCATGGCCGCCGTAGTCTAGCTCCGCCATCATTTGCTCACAATAAACGGCCCAGCCTTCGATGAACGAACCGCTCTGAAAAATTGTGCGCACCAAAGTCGGCGCGTGAAATTCGTTGGCATGCGAAAGTTGCAAATAATGACCGGGCATCGCCTCGTGAACGGTGAGATCACGGATCATGTAGTTGTTGTATTCGCGGAAGAATGATTCCTTTCGTTCTTTCGACCAGTCGTTAGGAGTGGGCGCCACTGCGAAAAATGTCTTGGGGTTTTTTTCCAGTGGACCAGACGCGTCACAGTAGGCGATCGCCTGGCCGCGCTTGAATTCCGGCATGACAATGACGTCGAGTGGCGTGTTCGGCACCGTCACGAGGTTATGCGATTTCACGAAATCTGTGGCTTCGCCGACAATCTTCTGACCGTAGCTGACGATCGTGTTGTCATCCGGATGCTGTTCGGCCAGCTTGCTGAGAACAGCAGCGGTGACTTTTTTCTTGTCGCTGAGCGCTTTTTCGTCCGCATTCGGAAAATATTTTTTGAAGAGCGGCCGGGCTGTTTCGTAGATTGCCTCCTGCGTATGCTGTAAATCGGCCTGCGCTCGCTTCATGATTTCTTCCATCGACAAATTGGAAGCGAGAGCGAAGCGGAGTTTTTTGCGGAATTTATCAGCCCCGATGCGGAAATCGCCATCCGAGCGCGGGAGCAAGTCGTTTTGCAGCCACTTCTTGTAATTTTCCAATGCCTTGGCTGTCTTTTCCTGCAACGGCGCGAACTCCCTCTTCATTTGCGGCGCTCGATCAAGCACCGGCGAAAGACCCTCGCGCACCAAGCTGATTGCGCCCTGCGTTTGCTCGATCGCAGTCTCGGTATGGACCCGCGGCGGGTGCTGCAAGTTCGCTTTCGCTTGATCGATGACACGCGGAATCGCCTCCATGCGCTTGCGCAGATTCGGGATGCGTTTTTCCGGCGAATCGAAATCGCGCGCGACGAGCAGATAGAGACTGTTAGCGAGACTTTGATTATAAACGAGCGGATTCCAGTCGGCTTCCTTCAATTCCTCCAGCTTGAAAATCTCATTGTCGATGTTGTCCCGCAGGATGCGCACGTCCACCTGATTCGCGCCAGTGAGGCGGGAGAAATCGTCGAACGCCTGGAGGGATTCCCGAAAATGTTTCGCGCGCGCGAGTTGCCGATCCCGCGTTGCTGTTGAGTAATCGGTCAGCTCCTGGTCGAATCGATGATCGCCCAGCTCGGTAGCATACTCAGGATGGGACGAGAGAAATCCTTCCAGGTAATCCTTAGCGATCTTTTCGAACGCATCGTCTTTCGGGTTCGCCTCTGCGCCGAAGATCGACAGCGACAATGCGCACGCAGCTGCGAAAATGATTTTCATTATCTTAGCTCGGTGTGCCGCCGTGAAGAATCGGCTCGGTAGCGATCTCGTCCGGCGTAGGCTGCTGGGTTTGCAGGTAAGTGCGGCCCTTGTAGAAACAAGCCACAATGACGAAAACGATCGCCGCGGCGAACATCAAGACCGTGAAGAACGTGAAGTACTGGTAATCGTTCAGTTTTCGTGTGCCGTCGGGATTCAAAACCCATCTATTAAATAGACCAACGAAGCCTTCACCGGTGGCTACGGTAAGAAGCCACAACGCCATGACCGAGCTCTTCATCGAGTTGGGCGCCTGAGTATATGAAAACTCAAGCCCTGTAATCGAAACCATTGCTTCACCAAGCGTT
>DATMPQ010000071.1:0-3449 GCA_035567015.1 Chthoniobacterales bacterium
AAAAACTCGGGATTGCAGAACCAAAATGTGCTCTACACATCGACAAATTTATCCGAACCACCAAAACAACTTCTCGATCCGAACACCCTCGCGAAAGATGGCACGATCGCGTTGAGCGGATTGGAAGTGAGCGATGACGCAAAACTTCTCGCCTACGGCCTTTCGACCGCCGGTTCCGATTGGCAGCAATGGAGAGTGCGCGACATCGAGACGGGCAAAGACCGACCAGATCAACTCGACTGGATCAAATTCTCGGGTGCGGCCTGGAAAAAAGACGGCAGCGGTTTCTTCTACAGCCGCTACGACAAACCGGATGAGAAAGACAAACTCCGTTCACAGGTTTACAACCACAAGCTGTTCTTTCATCAACTCGGCACGCCGCAATCGCAGGATAAACTCATTTATGAGCGGCCCGATCAAAAGGAATGGCTCTTGAACGCCGAAGTAACCGACGACGGTCATTATCTCATCATCACGGTGCAGCGCGGTACCGATCCAAAAAACCGGATCTTCTACAAGGACCTTTCCGATCCAAACTCGAAGGTGGCCGAGCTACTCGATAAGGCCGATGCGAAATACGCTTTTCTCGGTAACGATGGGCCGACATTCTGGTTCCAGACGGACTTGAATGCGCCGCTTGGCCGTATCATTTCCATCGACACGGCCAAACCGCTCTCGCCACAGCCAAAAGAGTTGGTGCCGGAGTCTAGCGATAAGCTCGAAGCCGTCAGCGTGGTTGGCAACCGCTTCATCGCGGTATATCTGAAAGATGCGCGCAGCCTGGTGAAATTATTCAAGCCGGACGGATCGCCCGATGGCGAGATCGCCCTGCCCGGGATCGGTTCGGCTGGCGGATTCACCGGCAAACGCAAGGATCGCGAGACGTTTTATTCGTTCACCGGTTTCACCACGCCGACGTCGATCTTTCGTTACAACTTCGACAATCGCCAAAGCCAGCTGCTTTTTCAGCCGAAAGTGAAATTCAATCCGGACGACTACACGACCGAGCAAGTTTTTTACAACAGCGCCGACGGCACGCGCATACCGATGTTCATCTCCTACAAAAAGGGAATGAAACGTGACGAACTGAGCCCGACTTATCTGTATGGTTACGGCGGGTTCGATATTTCCGAGATGCCTTCGTTCAGTCCGGCCAATCTCGTTTGGATGGAAATGGGGGGCATATTCGCGCTGGCAAATCTGCGCGGCGGCGGCGAGTACGGCGAGAAGTGGCATGAAGCGGGAATGCTGCACGTCAAACAAAACGTGTTCGACGATTTCATCGCGGCGGCGCAGTACTTGATCACCAAAAAGTTTACATCGACATCGAAACTCGCGATCGGCGGTGGGAGCAACGGCGGGTTGTTAGTCGGCGCTTGCCTGGCGCAGCGGCCCGATCTTTACGGCGCCACCCTACCCGCGGTGGGAGTGATGGACATGCTGCGCTTCCAAAAATTTACCATCGGCTGGGCTTGGACTTCCGATTACGGCAGTTCCGAGAACAAAAACGACTTTCCGTTTCTGTACGCTTACTCACCGTTGCATCACATCGCCAAAGGCTGTTGTTATCCACCGACGCTGATCACGACGGCCGATCACGACGATCGCGTCGTGCCTGCGCACAGCTTCAAATTCGCGGCGACGTTGCAAGCCGCGCAAGGCTGCGACAAACCAACGTTGATTCGGATCGAAACCAAAGCCGGTCACGGTGCGGGCAAACCGACGACAAAAATCATCGAAGAAGCCGCCGACCGCTGGGCTTTCCTCGTCAAAGAGCTCGGCATGAAAATCACCAAGTAACGATTGCTGTAACACGCTCTATTTGCGAATTCGATTTTGAAAATCGAAAATCGCTAATCTAGTATCTGATCTCTGACATCCGACCGCTGAAATCTGATACACCCGTCCCTGTAGTTCAACGGATAGAACGGAGGTTTCCTAAACCTTAAATGCGAGTTCGATTCTCGCCGGGGATAGTTTGTGTGACGCCGTGCATATGAGACTCTTCGGGAACCTTGCGGACGTTCGCTTCGATTGACTCACTCCCTCCCGCTCGTTCGCCCTAACGGGCTTCGTCCATGTCGCTCGCTTCCCAGCGGCTCCATTCTCGCCGGGCCCAACTTGATCCGGTAGCTATTTCTCGATTTCGAGGCGGAAGTTGGGCGAACAAAAACTATTCCGGCCTAGAGGCGGCGCTTGCAAATTCAAAGCGGACGGCACCCCGCGGCGGCTGCGCCAAGAGCGTTTGTAAGAGTCGATCTGCCCGACAATAGTGCGTTCGGCGCAGGATAATTTGGAGGAAGATTCTCCTCCACCGCTGAGCAATGGTACCAGCTATCAGGGATAGCTGGGCTGCTTACGCCCTCAGTTTTTGACGGAACGTCACAATTCCAACAACCAGCAATCCAAGGACGAGCAGAACCGTCGTGCTGCCTTCAGGTATAGTCGCTGTTGTGGAACTCGAGAGTGTAAAGTCAAAGTTGGACCCAGCGGCTTGGAGTGCGAACGAAGCGGGGGTATCGGTGAACCCCGTAATATGCGCGATACCGGTTCCGGTAAATGCCATCGCACCCGGCTCCACGTGCCCGTTTGTTAGGGCAAGAAGGTCAAAGGAGTAGGTATTTCCACCAAAGTTAAACGTCCATATTGGCATGTCCGGAGCAAGTAGAGTGGCCGCGGCGCCGTCGCCAATGAAACTAAAGTCATTGAACGTGGTGTCCGTTCCAGTGAGAACACCGTCGTAGCTGCCAGTCGTCGCCAGCGTGTGCCACGGATTGATAAAGTGGATTGTGTCCGGCGGACCGCTGGGGCCTGAAGCAGTGGAGCTGCCGAAGAATTCGATGGCTCCGGTGATAGGGTCTGCCTGTGTTTGCTGGCAGAGAAGCAGGCCGCCTGCGAGCATTGCGAGAATTGTCTTCATTGTTCTATTCATGGTTCCCCTCTGTAGGATCGCCGTTTTGGCAGAATGCGATCTACATTGCAAGCAAAAAATGCAAAAAAATACAGATATTTTTCGAGCCTCTCGCCACCTGATCTTAATTCCGTGATTTCCAATCCCTCCAGAAATTCATTGATCGATTTCCGCTGCTCACGCCCTCAGTTTTTAACGCAGCGTCATGATGCCAATCAGCCCAATCCGAAGGCGAGCATAACCACCGTCGTGCCACCCTCTGGCGTACGCGAGGATGGGTTTTTTCGATCTGGATTGCAAGCAAAAAATGTAAATAATTTTTCGCGCCGCTCTCCGCCTGATTTAATCCCGTGATTTCCAATCCCTTCCAGAAATTTGTTGATCGATTCGCCCGCTGCAAATTCAGATCAGAGCTCCGCGGCCACGGCAAGCTGCAGCGAGCGCTCCTTAGGAAGCGATCTGGTCCAGAACAGTGCGCAGCTCGTGGAAGTCCACCGGTTTGGTGAGATGGAAATCGAACCCGGCTTCTTTCCCGCGC
>DATMPQ010000072.1:0-8297 GCA_035567015.1 Chthoniobacterales bacterium
CGCGGCATAGTTTTATTAACCTCCGGCGAGGACGAGATCGATTCCTTTAGTGATGCGGAGCCAATGCTCCTTTTCCGCTGAGAGCTGTTTGCGGCCGGCTGCGGTCAGTTTGTAGTAGCGCGCTCTACGATTATTATCGGAGACGCCCCATTCCGCTTTGATCCAACCTTGCGCTTCAAGTCGATAAAGGGCCGGGTAAAGTGAACCTTGCTCGACGTGCAGGATATCTTTCGACATTTGTTGGATCCGATCTGCGATCGCAAGTCCGTGCCGCGGATCGTGCTGGAGCGCTTTCAAAATCAGCATGTCAAGCGTGCCGTAAACGAGGTCAGTTTTTTCTTTCGCCATAAGATCTTTTGAAGCCTAGACAGTCTTGGTAAAGGATTGTTCAATCTTTTCCCTAGACTGTCAAGAGGAGAGGGCGCGCGGGTACCCGGACCTGAATGCGGGATACTGAACTTGAACTCGTGCTGCGGGTAGCCGCCGCTTCAAGCCTCAGTAGTCGAGTGGCGGTGATGCGTGTAACGCGAGCACAACAGCGAGGGCTACAGGGACAGCAACGAACGCGGTCCGGTAGGCCAATACTCGCGATTGAGAGTAACTCTCTTTGCCCACGGGAAGCAAAGCAATGGCGGGTGCGAGGGCGAGAAGCAGCGCACTCGTGGCCGGTAGTTCTGCATAAAAGAAACCGCTGAGCCATAAGCCAGCGCACACAAGACTAAGAAGGGCTGCAGCGTCGCCCGGATGGAAAGGCGCCGTCACGGCGATAATTAAAAGAAAGCATGTAGCAGCGATCGCGCTGAGAATGCACGCGAGCTGTCCCAGCAACAAGGTGCCGGAGACAATCAATGCGATGCAAGCGCCTCCGCAGAGAACTGTCGTTACGGAAAGCAGCGTCGCCGCTCCAAATGGCCTCCGCTCGACGAGATCGAGGCAGCAGGTCAGAACCACCACACCGAGTGCGACGGCAATCACCCGAAGCCAACCTTCCGCGGCGCTCCAGGCATAACTGAATTTCGGTTGCAGGATTAACCGACACGCGATCGTGCAGATGATTGCCCATGCGACGAGGCGAATTGTTCCTTTCGGCTTAACGAGCGCAGCGACCACAGCAGCGATAACTCCAACTACTGCGAACCAAAACAGCCAGTGTGTTGCATGGCGCGGCGGGAAAGGCGGCCAACCGGCAGCGAACACGTGTCCTGCGACATAGCCGGCGCCGATCGCGATCGCTCCCGCGCAGCGACTCGCGCTTTTCCACCAGCGCGCAAAGATGAAAAGAAGCGCCGCGGCAATCGCAGCCGCCAAAGCGGCGGACGGCAGCATCTGTTTCAGCAACTGCATCGGATCGGTAGTCGCAAACGGCCGCTACTTCTTAATGCCTTCCACGCTCAGGATGATGGTGACCTCGTCGCCGATCGCGCCTTGCTGGAAGTTCATCCCGAAGTCGCTTCGCTTGATCGTGAAGCGCGTTTCGCCTCCGCCGCGCATTTCGCCAAACACGCCCTTGCCTTCGCCACCTTTCTTGAAGTCGACGGTCAATGGCTTGGTCACGCCATGTATCGTGAGGTCACCCGAGACTTTGGGCGTGTCCCCGCTGCCTTCGACTTTTGTGCTCTTGAAGGTCATCGTCGGAAACTGTTTTGTGTCGAAGAAATCCGGACTCTTCAGGCTTCGGTCGCGAATTGAATTGTGCGTGTCGAGGCTTTCCACCGGCACCGACAATTCGACCGAACTCTTCGAAGGGTTGTCTTTGTCGAAAACGATAGTCCCCGAGATGTCGTTGAAGCGGCCATAGGTGTTCGCGATGCGGAGGTGTTGCACGCTAAACAGCACGAACGAATGAACCGGATCGACCTTGAATGTGTCGGCCGCGTTTGCGGAAAGAACGAATGCACTAATAAGTGCGAGGACGAGGGTGAGTGGTTTCATAAATTTATGCCTAGACAGTCTTGGCAAGCCGATCGTTCAATCTTTTGCCTAGACTGTCAAGAGGAGAGATTCTGGTTATCACGATACGGCAGTCCTAACCTTCACGACCACTGCGAAGGAGCACGTACCTACTCTTCAGACCTCTCAGGTGCGCGGGTTACCGGCGCTTTGTCTGCTATCAAAAATCATTTCGGCGGCTTGGGTTTCGTGGTCAAAGCTCGATGAATGGCCAGCGCGTTGAGAATTTCCGGATTGCCTTGTGCCTAGGCGTTGTCAATCGTGACACGCTTGAAGCGCCATTTTTGGCCGTCGCGCACTAGCTCGCAATTATAGCGATTCATCAAGAGCGCGTTCTCCGATCCGGGGCGCGAACCTTGCCGCGGCATGAAATGTTGAGACATGACATATGCATAGAGCGTGGCCGAATCGCCGCTGATTTCGATCTGGAGATTGCTCACCGTGTGACTGGTATCGAGCGGACCGAGAAGCGGAAGAAGAGCGTCCACGATGGCTTGGCGGCCGGCCAGCCTGGGGAATTCGATCCCGAGCTTCCTGCCCGCGGGCCTGAAATCGAGAACGCAGTCCTCCGTAAATGCCGACGCCAGCGAATCGGCATCACCGTGGTCAAGACCGAACGCATAACGATGCAGCGTGCCGGCAATCTCATACCGGTCGCAAGCCTGCTGCGCTAGATCCGAGCTCATGCGCTGCAGTTTAAGCTCTCAACGTCCCAATCGTAAAGAGGTCAAACCTCAAAGCTGAACTCCTACCTCCGCTTGCACGTTCCGAGGAAGAGTCTTTTAACCGCGGATGACACGGATTGGATCTAATCAGGAAAACGAGAAGTCAGGAATTTTAGCTACGAAATCCGCGTAATCCGCGTTTAGAAGACCGCTATATCATTTTCGGATGCCACGTAAGCATGAAGAGCAGAATGAAAACAAGAAAACCTGCGCCGACGAGTATCTGGATGAGAGCCAAAATGGACATGAGCCGGTAGAGAAAAGATTTTCGCCAAATCCAGTAGGCGATCACGCTAACGATCGCGATCGGTTCGAAGATGGCCAGCGCGAGGTTAATGATATTGGGATCGTTGGGTTGGTAATGGTTCGTCAGCCAGCCGCCGGTAATAAGATACCGATAGACGGCCGCGGCTGCGATCAAATGGACGAGCGAAAATAGTACTGCTTTCAGTCGTGGCGACATCGTGGCGAAGGCTGTCGTAGGCGGATGCGGTCCCGTCGCCGCACGCGGCTACTCGCTGTCAATGTTTGGCTTGGGCAATGCCGTGGAAATTTCGACCAGCGTGATCTTGCCGCCCGCTTCGCGCGAGGCTTCCAAGGTCACTTTTTCTTCAGAACCGCTGCGCGTGCTGACGAAGAGCCGGGTCGTGACGCTGCCGTTGCTGCGAATGTTGTTGGAGAAATTGTTGAGCGGCTTGTCGGCTACGGACGCTTTCCAGGCGTCAAGCAGTTCGTTGGGGGTAAGTACCGAGGTGCCGGTCTGGATAATTCTGACTTCGTCGTCGACGATTCTTTTAGCGGGCGGACCTTTGGCCGCAAATTGCGGCGTGGCCGGAGTCCAATCGGGGAAAGCGAGGGGGCCGGGAGATTCGAGCTGCTTTTTCAAGGCGGCCTGCAGTTTTTCCTTTTCCCGCTTCTCCTCCTGTTCCTGGCGCGCTTCTTCTGCTTTCGCCTGCGCTTCCATTTCTGCTAATTTCTTTTTCGCATCCGGGGGCGGCGGATTCTCTTTGTTCAGCTCGTTGGCTTCCTTTTGCATATCCTCCGCCTCTTTCATCATTTTCTTCAGGTCGGAATCGTTTTGCGGATTGTCCTGCGCGCGAAGGCGCGGCGCGAACAGGACGCAGATGACGAGCAGAAAAACAAACAGACGCGGTTTCAATTTCATCGCGGGGAGACTAACAAGTCAGCCGGCTTTCCGGCAATTAGAATGATGAATGCGCGTTTTAATGGAAAGCCAGCAGCAGCGACACGATAGCCAGCGCCATCGCAACGATGATAGTGACGTAAATGATGCGATCCTGCCGCCGCGCGCGACGGGCCGCTTGCGCGTAGGGGGTGCGCGTGAATGTGACCATCGTGTAGAGCGGTAGATAGATTCCCGGAAGCGCGGCTTCGAGCAGGTGATCGAGCTTTTTCTTTGCGCGGAACGCGCGTGACGCGGTTTTGTCACGCATCTCGATGAAGTTTTCGACGGCGAGATCAGCGAGCGCGTCGGCGTTTTCTTTCCGCCGGGAAAAATATTCGGCGAATGCCCGCTCCCGGTTGTCCGGAAATTCTTTCAGGCATTCGTCGAGCACGACGCAATCTTCGAACGCGGCGTTCATGCCCTGGCCGTAGAATGGCACGACCGCGTGGGCGGCATCACCGACCAGCGCGACCTTATCTTTGTAGAACCATGGCGCACAGCGGATCGTCACCAGTGAGCCGGTCGGATTCTGCCGGAAATCTTCGAGCAACGTGGGCATAAGCGGGACGGCGTCGGGGAATTCTTCGTCGAAAAAGCGGCGGACTTGGTCGTCGGTCTTGGTGGTGTCGAAACTGCGCGGGCCTTCGAATTCCCAGAAGAGAGTGCAGGTGAACGAGCCGTCGGGATTTGGGAGCGCGATCATCATGAAAGTTTTGCGTGGCCAGACGTGGAGCGCCTCTTTTTCCATCTGCCATCCGCCATCCGCCGCAGGCGGAATGGTGAGCTCCTTGTAGCCGTGGGGAAGATAACTTTCGTCGTAGTCGAAATCGGCGAGCCGCCGTTGCATTGAACTGCGCACGGCGGAAAACGCGCCGTCCACGCCGATCACGGCATCGCCGCGCGCCGTTACTTGGCTGTGTTCTGCGTCTAAAAGGCAGACCGCCCCGGTCAGATCGACATCGGTGCAACGATGATTGAAATGCACCCGCACAGTCGGGTAACGCTGCGCCGCTTCGATAACGGTGGTGTTAAGCGCGGCGCGTCCGATCGAGTTGATGTGTTTGTTCGGATCGACATCGTAGGGCGCGAAGATAGTGTTCGCTCCCGCACCCGCGGGATGAATCATCCGGCCGCGCATCGGGATGGCGTGCTTGAGGACTTCATCGGCGATACCGAGGTGCTCGAGCGCGTGAATCCCGCGCGTCGAGAGCGCGAGATTAATTGATCGCCCACCGATAATGTTCCCTTCACGCGGATCGGCCCGGCGCTCGTAAAGATCGACATCGTAGCCGCGCCGACCCAAATAGGCCGCTAGCAATCCGCCGGCTAAACCACTGCCGATGAGAACAAACTTGACTGCCATCAATCAAATGCATAACCGCGGATTGCGCGGATATCACGGATTAATCAGCGCACAACTTGCTGGAATCCGCCATTAAAATACGGCATACAAATGCGATGAGAAAATTCGAGTCCACCCGAGACATTATTATCCATACCGACAAATTCGAGGAAGCCGTGCGTTTTTATGAACAAACTCTAGCGTTGCCGGTCACAATGAAGTCCGACAAACTGGTTGGGTTCGAAACGGGATCATTTCAGCTTTTTGTGGATGGAAGAGATTCGTTGCGCACGGGGCCGGTGTTTGAATTCTGCGTGGCCGATGTCGATAAAGCGAAGCAGGCTCTTCTGACAGCTGGATGTGCTGTTGTCGCCGAAGACGCGTCAGTTCCTCGTTGTTACATCAGAGATCCTCACGGTTTGGTCTTTAACCTGACCGCGAAGTGATGAGTGACGCGTTTATCTGAGCGCGATTCTCAGTCACTTGAGAATCGTCATGCCGACGTCGGGCAATTATTATCCCAACTCATGAAAATTTTGTCACTGAATGTGGGACTGCCGAGGGAAGTGGCCGGGCAGGGCAAGCTGGTCACGACAGGAATTTTCAAAGAGCCGGCTAACGCGCCGGTGATGTTGCGCACGTTAAACCTGGACGGCGATCAGCAAGCCGATCTGACTGTCCACGGCGGTGTGAACAAAGCGGTCTATGTTTACCCCTCAGAGCACTACGGCTATTGGCGAGCTGAGTTACCGGGAGCGGATCTGCCCTGGGGAATGTTCGGAGAAAATTTCACGACCGAGGGACTGCGTGAGGAAGCCGTCTATATCGGGGACAGATTTCGAATCGGTGAGACTGAAGTCATGGCCACGGAACCACGAATGCCCTGCTACAAGTTGGGAATAAAGTTTGGCCGCGCCGATATCATTAAACGGTTCCTGGCCAGTCGGCGCACCGGTTTCTATTTTGCCGTGGTTCGTGAGGGGATGGTTGGTGCCGGAGACGCGATAGAGTTAATCGGGCGAGCGCAACAAGAGATCAGCGTGGCCGATATCACTCGTCTTTATGCTTTTGAGAGAAACGATCTAAAAGCGCTGCACCGGGCGATCGAAGTCGAGGCCCTCCCGGAGAGTTGGAAAAGCTATTTTCAACATCAGCTCGACAAGCAACTGTCGTAAGCGCGGGATTACGAGGAAATCCAATGTTTCAGGACATGGTGATCCGCGATGCGGAAGCGAGAGACTCACGTCAGCGCTGGGCAGCGGTTCTTTTCGGCTTCCGCTCACTCGGTCGATAATCCTGCAGCCAGGCGGTTTCGTGCACGTCCTCCTTCCATACCGTGATCCCGGAATGGCCGTAATGCTGTTCCACTTCGTACTCGTGGTCTTCCCTGACTGCGCACCAGAATAATCGGCCGGCCCTGCGCCAGCCATCGAGGATGATTCCGTCCTGGAAAGGCTGGTTGCGTGCCGTGACGACCAAGCAATTGTCCTCTCCGCTTGTTCCCGCAAAAGCAGCACCCCAGTGAAGCACCAGTGTCTTGAGCTGGAGCGTTTTCAGGCGAGTGCCGATATCGCGTGCAAAATGAGCGCAGTAGCCACGTTGTCGCAGGCCGATGTTGATCAGGAAGTTCTGAAACTCGGGGTTCAGGACGATACGATATTCGCGTGCGAGACTGCGCGACGTGGTGTGCGCCGTCACCGATAACAGCTCGGCTTCGCCCGGATCCACATCAGGCGCGAGCGCCGCGAGCGCTTTGCCCAAGTCCTTGATCGATCTCTCGTCTCTTGCCCAAGCTGTGCCTACGCAAACGGCGAGTGCGATGATAAAAACAAGCCTACGCATAACATCAACAAAGTTAGTAAGGTTGTCCTGTTGTCCTAATTCGTTTTTTTTGCGCAGAAAAAAATCGAGATCTCACGGCTGAAAGATGGCCGGGAACTTGTCGCGACAGGCCCAGAGGAGGAAGAGCGCGAGGATTGAGATAATGATCGCGATCGGCATACCTTTCGGATCGAAAAATATGTGAAAGCACAAGATGTTGAAGATCAACGGTCCGAGCAACGTCAGGCCGAGGGGGACAAAGCGACCGGAGAGCAAACATAATCCACCGAGGACTTGAAGAGTTGCGACAACATACAGGTAACCGCTGTGCATGAGGGCGCTGATGAAGGCGCCGGCGTCTCCTTGCCGTGGCGGCGGCATCGGAATGAAATGCAGAAAGGCGTTGGACCCGAAGACGGCGAACACGAGCCCGAGCGGGACTCGGGCGATAATGATGGCGTATTTCATAGATGTTGGTGCTCTTTCTGGCCTAATAAGCTGGATTTGCCGACAACTTTGTTGGCATAGTTTGGCGCAATGCGAGGCAGGCATTTCTTTCACAATTTCTCGCGCATCGCATTTCTGGCGGCCTTTCTTTGTCTCTTCTCCTGCGACACCAAGCTTTTCGGTCCTGATTCGAGGGAGATTGCCGGCGGTTACCGCTTGAAACGAGTCGGCAATTCCAATCAATTTGCGCTTACAATCCCGTATCAGAGCGGTGGCCTCATCATAGACGAGATTGGCTGGCGTAAACCGTTCATTATCGCGAGAGCTTCAGGGTCGGACTATTGGGAGGCTATCAATACTGCGCACGCTCAACGCATTTCCATCAGCGACCTCGAGCGAAAATCAGATTCGGTTTATCAATCCATCCCGATAGAATCCGCAGAAATAGCCTGGACGAAGCTCGATCCCCACAAGCGAGTCTGGTAGTAGCGGGTGGCGGGGTCTCTGATGCTCAGCCAGAGTCTTCGCGAACCGCCGAGCGTCGTGGAACGTGTCATAAAGCGGTCTCGGCGCGGCGCGGATGACATTTGGTTCGCAGAAATCGGGATTGGCATCACGATTGCTCAACCAAGGCGCGCCTTAAGATGAAATTTACGCCGCAGCCGGACGAATTTAAGCCGCACGCCAACACTCTCGAGCTAAAGGCTATCTTGGTGGTCGATGACGATCAGCAACTTGCCTCGGCTTTGCAGTGGATCCTGGCGGACGAAAACTTCCTCGTCGACATCGCCTTCGATGGCGAGGAAGCCCTCCTCAAGCTCAAAGC